>JBQGBW010000027.1:0-45669 GCA_052043475.1 Magnetococcales bacterium HHB-1 | reverse complement strand
AGCGGTGCCCCACCTTCTCCGCAGCAAAAGTCACCGTGAAATCCGCTTTTAAAGCCGTACCTAAAATTTTTCCGGAATCCGAATCCACCCCTGAGGGGATATCCACTGCCACAACCGGTGAACGACTTTGATTAATGCGAGTAAAAACTTCTGCAAAAATCCCCTCCACAGGCCGCTGCAATCCGGTACCAAAGACCGCATCCACCACCACACTCTCTTCGGATGGATAGAGGGTATCCCAAGCCTGTTCCAGATCATCCAGCGTCAATACTTCGATCACATGGCCTGAAGCATTGATAAAAACAGTGTAATTGATCTTTGCATCACCACGCAGCGATTGCCCTTCACCAAGCAGCAAAACCTTCACCGAAGCGCCCGCCAACAAAAGACGCCGTGCGATCACAAAACCATCGCCCCCATTATTACCCCGTCCAGCCAAAATAAGATAGTGGCGCGATGCCCAGTCATCAATCTCCTGTTTGATCAACTGCACCACACCCACACCAGCATTCTCCATCAGAACAATGCCAGGCAAGCCTAACTCTTCAATGGTTTTTCGATCCGCCTCTTGCATCTGACGACTGGTAAGCAACTTTTTCATGGCAAGAACTCCTTAAACCGCACAGTTCAGGTTAGCCAACGACGCGCATTATGAAACATACGCATCCAGGGTGAGTCACCAGACCAGTGATCTGGATACCAGCTATTCTGCACAACACGAAATACACGCTCAGGATGCGGCATCATGATGGTTACCCGACCATCTTCACTGCTTAACCCTGTAATCCCCAGAGGAGAACCATTGGGATTTGCCGGATAGGTTTCCGTACTCTGGCCGCGATTATCCACATAACGCAACGCCACCATTCCCTTATCCAGCACCTTTTTAGCTGCCTTCATATCAGAGAACTCCGCCCGGCCTTCACCATGGGCACAGACAATCGGCAGGCGAGAACCCGCCATCTCTTGGAAAAAGATTGAAGGCGAATCCATAATCTCGACCATCGCCACACGGGATTCAAACTGCTCACTTTTATTACGAACAAAGCGTGGCCATGCTTCACTGCCTGGAATCATACTTTTTAAGCGTGAAAGCATCTGACAGCCATTACATACCCCCAGAGCAAAACTGGCATCGTTACGCAGAAAATGCGCAAAGCGTGTACTTAAGGTCTCATTAAACAAAATTGACTTTGCCCAACCCTCACCCGCACCTAATACATCTCCAAAAGAGAAACCACCACACGCCACCAGACCATTATAGCCATCCAGATTGACCTGGCCGGTAAGAAAATCGTGCATCATCACATCCACCGCCTTAAAACCCGCACGGTGAAAGGCCGCCGCCATCTCCACATGGCCATTCACACCCTGCTCACGCAAAATTGCGACCTTTGGCCGAACACCTAAGGAGAGCCCCGGAATATGAATTAAATCTTTCTCTTCACGCACCTCTGTTTCAGGAAAAAAGGCCACTTTCGCATGCAATCCCGGATCTTCTTCATCCAGAATGCGATCATACTCCTCAAGTGCACACTGGGGATTATCCCGCAAACTTTGCATCCGCCATGTGGTCTCGGACCAGGCGCGGTGCAGATCCACCCGTTTCTGGTCAATCAAAATCTCTTCCTGCCAGAAAAAACGGATATGATCACCCTCCCCGATGGCACCGATCTCCTGGATGAAACCACACCCCTCAAACAGGCGCAAAACCCGATGTTGATCCTTACGCCGAATCTGTAATACCGCACCCAACTCTTCGGCAAATAGAATGGAAGCCGGATCATCGCCCAAACCATCCAAGTTGATCTTCAATCCCACACGACCGGCAAAGGCCATCTCACACAGGGTAACAAACAATCCACCATCACTGCGATCATGATAGGCTAAAATACGTTTCTCTGAGATCAACTGCTGCATGGCAGAGAAAAACTGGTTCAACATCTCCGGATCGTCCAGATCCGCCGACACCTCCCCCATCTGATCATAAGCCTGCGCCAGGGCAGAACCCCCCAGACGGTTTTTACGCAAGCCAAGATCCACCAGAATCAGTACACTATCCTCATCACGCTTTAAGACAGGTGTCACACTTAACCGGATATCCTGAACGGGTGCAAACGCAGAAATAATCAAAGAGAGCGGTGCGGTAACAGACCTGTCTTCACCATCCTGTTGCCAGACGGTCTTCATCGACATGGAGTCTTTACCCACCGGAACCGATATGCCCAGTTGAGGACAGAGCGTCATGCCCACCGTGCGCACGGTATCAAACAGATTGGCATCTTCATTCCGATGGCCCGCCGGCGACATCCAGTTGGCTGAGAGTTTAATCTTCTCAATGCCCCCCGTAAAAGCCGCCGCCATATTGGTCACCGCCTCACCAATCGCCAGACGCGCCGAGGCCGGACCACTGATTAAAGCCACCGGTGTCCGCTCACCCATGGTCATCGCTTCCCCACGATAGCCCACAAAATCTCTTGCCGTCACCGCCACATCTGCCACCGGAACCTGCCAGGGCCCCACCATGGGATCACGTGAAACCAGACCGGTCACACTCCGATCACCGATGGTCACCAGAAAGGTTTTATCCGCCACCGCAGGGATTTTTAATACCCGATAAATGGCCTGATTGAGATCAATTCCCGTCACATCGCCTTTGGTTGGACTGCCCGATTGAGGAAACTGAAGCGGTAAAAGCTCAGGCCACACCCGTTCCACCTCACGGATCATTTTAGGTGGCTTACCCAAAAGCACATCCAAAGGCATATCCACCACAACCTCCTGGTTGTTCGAGTCGATCACCTTAAGATGTTTCTCCTCCGTGGCTTCGCCTAAAACCGCAAAAGGGCAACGCTCCCGTAAACAGATCGATTTAAAGCGTGCCAGATCTTCTGGCCGGATCGCCAGCATATAGCGCTCCTGGGCTTCATTACACCAGATCTCCATCGGGGACATGCCGTGATCATCATTGGGCACATGACGTAGATCCAACCGACCACCAACCCCACCATCGTGGATCAGTTCAGGAACCGCATTAGAGAGACCGCCGGCGCCGATATCATGCAGCGACTGTATCGGATTATCGCATCCCAACTGCCAACAGCAATTTAATACCTCCTGACAGCGCCGCTCCATCTCTGCATTTTCACGCTGTACCGAAGCAAAATCAAGGGTTTCATCGGACTGACCACTCGCCTGAGAAGAGGCCGCGCCCCCCCCCAAACCAATCAGCATCGCGGGCCCACCCAGTTGAATAATCAGATCACCGGGTCGCAAAGGCTGTTTTTGCACATGTTGATCACGCACCATGCCCATACCACCCGCCACCATGATCGGCTTATGATAGCCACGCATCTCACCAGAGACCAACATCTCGAACGTGCGAAAATAACCAAAAATATTGGGACGACCAAATTCATTATTAAAAGCCGCCGCCCCAATCGGGGCCTCCAGCATGATATCCAAGGCACTGACAATACGATCCGGCTTACCATAATCCCCTTCCCAGGGCTGTTTGGCCTCTGGAAGAGAAAGGTTGGAGACTGAAAATCCGGTCAATCCCGCTTTCGGCCATCCCCCTCGACCGGTCGCGCCCTCATCACGGATCTCCCCTCCCGATCCGGTCGCCGCCCCTGGATAGGGAGAGATCGCCGTCGGATGGTTATGGGTCTCCACTTTCATCAAAATATGGCTATCCGATTGCTGATGATCATAGTGTCGTTTTTCAGGCTCAGGATAAAACCGATAACACCTTGTATCCACACCATCTGCGATCACTGCCGAATTATCACTGTAAGCCACCACCGTATCGGCAGGAAAGAGATTATGGGTATGACGGATCATGCCAAAGAGCGTCTCATTTTGAGGATCGCCATCAATCACCCATTGGGCATTAAAAATTTTATGGCGACAGTGCTCCGAGTTGGCCTGCGCAAACATCATCAGTTCCACATCGGTAGCAGCGCGCCCCGCCTGCCGATAAAAATCGAGAAGATAATCGATCTCCTGGCTGGATAATGCCAGCCCCATACGCCGATTGGCCTCCTGAAGGCTCTTTTTATCCATCCCCTTTAAGCGAACCAGAGGCTTCGGTTCCGCCTGCTTAAACAATATTTTTGCTTCAGACTCCAGACGAACCAACACCTGCGTCATGCGATCATGCAGCAGAGGCGCAACCGCAAACTGCTCCTCTGGGGTCAGCGAACGTTGTCCTGGTGTGTTAAAACGGTAACGGATACCCCGCTCTAAACGCAGAATACAATCCAATCCACAGCGCTGTGCGATATCCGTGGCTTTACTCGACCATGGCGAGATAGACCCTGGACGCGGAATCGCCAGTAACTGACCTGCACTCTGTGTCTCCCGCCCTATGGATTCTGGACCATAAGTTAAGAGTGCCGTTAAAATCCGCCGCTCCTCTACCGTTAACTCCCGTGAGAGCAGCGCAAAGTGCATAAACCTTGCTGAGATCCCAGAGATATCGGGCAACAGAGGCGCCATTGATGACCAGAGTTTATCCAAACGAAACTTAGAGAGCGCTTCAGCGCCCGAATCATAAAAAAATAGTTCCTGACTACGCATGACGCTTCACCTTACTCTGGACATTCAGCGTTTTTCTTAAAAGTGCGTTCCCTAAAGAAGAAACGCTGCCATCATATGCTGAGGTTTTACAAAGAGAAATTGTTATCAAAATCAAGAGAATCAAAATCGATAAAAAAGCCCCCCTTATTATTAACAATAAGGAGGGGATGATCTTTACTCGGAGAGTGAAAGACCCATGCGCTCGGCCACCTGGGCATACGCCTCAGAGACACCACCCATATCACGCCGGAAGCGGTCTTTATCCAGCTTCTCTCCTGTATGCATATCCCACAGTCTACAGGTATCTGGAGAGATCTCATCCGCCAAAATCAGATGATCTTCGCCATCGACAGGGCGACCAAATTCCAGTTTATAATCCACCAGTGTAATATCAATATTGGCGAAGAAGCCCACCAGGATATCATTGATTCTTTGGGTATAATCAAAGATATGTTCCAGTTCAAGCTCGCTGGCCCACTCAAAGACCTCCACATGGTCTAGCGTGACCAGAGGATCATTGAGCGCATCATCCTTATAGTAGAACTCAATGACTGGCCGGGGCAGAACCTTACCCTCCTCCAATCCTAATCGTTTTGCCATGGAGCCGGCGATACGATTGCGGACCACCACCTCTAAAGGCACAATCTCCACCTTGCGCACCAACTGTTCACGCAGGGAGAGTCGCTCAACA
This sequence comes from Magnetococcales bacterium HHB-1, assembly GCA_052043475.1. Taxonomy (GTDB): domain Bacteria; phylum Pseudomonadota; class Magnetococcia; order Magnetococcales; family JBQGBW01; genus JBQGBW01. The sequence goes on along the minus strand of JBQGBW010000027.1, from coordinate 40,397 downwards.
AAGTGGTTGGGAATCCCCACCGCCGCAAGAATATTCATCAGCCGTGAAGCGATCAGGTTATTCACCACACCTTTATCAGAGATCTGTGCTTTCTTCTCCCCGTTAAAGGCGGTCGCATCATCCTTAAAATATTGAATCACCAGATGGTCTTCATTGGTTGCAAAAACCACTTTGGCTTTACCTTCGTGCAACTGCTCTTGCTTTTGCACATGAGAATAGTCACTCATGATTGAATCCTATTGATCGATTAAAGTCTATTCTTGTTCTATAAAAGAGGTTGTTAACAGATCCGGCCCCAATCGGATCGGAAGAATCTGTTGACATTTTCCAGTTTGAGCATGAATACGAATATAGGCACCACAGAGCGATGCCTCACTATTTTCAGGAACGAATCGCGTAGGAAGACCGGTTAAAAAGCGCGGCAAGACAGATTCCACCTGCATACCAATCACCGATTGATAACAGCCCGTCATCCCTAGATCGGTCTGAAAGCCACACCCCCCCGGAAGAACCCGTGCATCCGCCGTCGGTACATGGGTATGCGTACCCACAACAGCCGAAACACGGCCATCTAAGTAGTGTGCCAAGGCTACCTTCTCCGATGTGGCCTCAGCATGAAAATCGATGATCCAGGCATCGACCATATCCCCCAAAGGCCAACGTTCCAAAATTGCATCGACGGCACGAAAAGGGCAGTCTATGGCATCCATAAAAACCCGACCTAAAAGATTCATCACACCAAGCCGATAACCATTCGCCAGATCCAGACGGATCACCCCTTCTCCAGGCGCGCCAGGCGGATAGTTCGCTGGACGAAGCAGTCGCGGTTCTTCGATCAGATAGGGTTTAATCTCCTTGTGACGCCAGATATGATTTCCTGAAGTCACCACGGTCACCCCCTCCTTAAGGAAGGTTTCAACCAGCGTTGCTGTGATACCAATCCCACCGGCGGCATTCTCGCCATTGACAATGACCGCATCTGGTGCAAGATGTTCATGGATTAAAGGCAGATATTGTTTCAGTGCCTCCCTTCCTGAACGCCCGACAATATCACCAATGGCCACCACAATGATCTCTTGCGTTTCAATCTCGTGTTCGTTTTCTTCATCTTGCCCCATCGACCAATCCATAATAAAAATTTACAGATCATGAAAAGAGATTACTTTTCACTACTGTATTTAAGTTTATTGAATAACATTTTAGACTCCTCTATCCCCATTAGAGGCAACCCTTCTGCATGCATTGTAGAGAGCATACTCTTCTCTGACACCAAAGAAAACAGTATCTTCTTATGGTAGTCTACCAAACCGACATGATAAGCACGTTTAGGTACATGCCCTGCTTTGGTGTTGGCAAAGAGAAAAAGGGGAAGCATGGCATTCATACGGTTCTGTTGATAATAGAACCATCCCACAGAAGAGACCGGGTGACGTGTACGGGAGAGTGGCGCAGCGGTCAAAATGGGTGAAACCACATCATAAGGTGAGCGATACGCCTGACGCTCAACCTGATTGATCAACGCCAGTTGATTGATCGCACGCTCTAAGGAGGGGTTGGTTTCAATCAGTGTCGCCAGAACCGATGCAGCCTTCGTCTGATCACCAGACTGCTGATAAGAGGCCGACAACAGAAGTAACAGATGATCTAAAGAAGCGATCTCCTCTTGACTTCTCCGAAAAGCCTCCACAGCATCTTGCAAGCGGTTGATCTTCAGATAGAGCCATCCTAGACTATGGTGCACCGCCGGCCATTCAGGGCGAAGCTGTACTGCACGTCGCAAGGCATTTTCAGCCTTATACATCTGTCCTGAGCGCATCAGGAGTTGCCCCTTATAAAAGTGTGCCTCCACATAAAAGGGGTACTGTTCGAGCACCTTCTCCAGATCACGCAAGGCCGTTCTCTGCTGTCGTAACCGGATCATGCTCAATGCACGTGCTCTTAGGGCATCATGAAAATAGAGATCATGTTTTAATGCCCGTTCAAAAAAAGCCACACTGCGCTGATATTTACCAAGAACCTGGAAATAGATACCTTTAAGATAGTTCCCCAATACCCGACCCTGATTCTCAGGCAGTGCTAAAATTTCATTAATCAGCTTCTCCGCATCTTTATGATGATTACGCGCAATACGTAGCCTGACTACGGCCTCTAAAAATAGAACCTCCTGAGGAAAGCGGCGTGCAGCGCGTTCAAAAGCTTGAAGTGCCTCACGTTCCCGTTTTTTCAGTAGATACAGTTCACCCGACAAAAAATAGGCTTGAATATCACCGCGACCACGCTCTAAAGAGCTCATTAATACCGATAATGCCGAAGCGATACTCCCATTCGCCACATAAGCCTGAACCAACTGCCTTAGTGAATGGCCTGTTTCAGGATAGAGGTTCAGAACATCACGAAACTCACGAATCGCTACCCCTAGATTCTCTTTTTTCAGCGCAATCAACCCACGTAAGCGGTAGAGATCACCCACTAAAAGATGTGTCAAAGCATCCTGACGCCGTTTCTGAACTCTGGTAAAGAGATTTCCCAGCGTCTCTTCCGCCGCTTTGAGCCTGTCAATATTATAATAGAAAGAGGAGAGCGCCAATGGTAACAGCAAATTATCCTTATGACCTTGAATTGTCCGAAGAAAGAATTGCTCCATATCCGCAATTTTCTGTTCAATATTTCTTTCACCCGCCACCCGCGCTCGAATCACCTGCCCCATTTTAATATGGGCGAGCAGGAGTGAGCGGTGCACCGCATCACGCCCTTGTGTACGCATTCGGCGCAGCACATTTTCAGCCAGCGAAAAACGCCCCTCCTGTAACAGAAGACCCGCTAAAAAAGTCTGTGCCACCAAATCATTGGCATGATCCGCTGCATATTTCTCCATAATATGCAGTGCTTCTCTAAACTGGCCTGCACGCAGCAAAAGTCGAACCAAGGTATAGATGTAACGCGGTTCATTGGACTGCATCGAGAGCCCATGACGCAACGTCGTAATCGCTTCATTAATATCGCTGTATTTAAGTTGCAGCGCCGCCAGATAGAGGAGACGATCAGGGTCGGTTGGATTAAACCGTACCATCTGTTTTGCGTGCAGAAGGGCCTCCGACTCCTGGCCCGCCTTCGCCAAGAGAAAAGAGCGCAACAGACCTAAAGAACTCCCACGCAGAGGTTCTCTTCCTCCCCCCATCGTTGCCCTGTTTTTCTCTGCACGTGCTTCGGCTTCTTCCTCAACAATGGTTTGGGCTTTCGCCATATCCCCCGCCAGAAAATAGAGCCAAGCCAGCTTATCCAGGACAGGAAAATAGGTGTGATCCAGCTCTTTACAACGAGAAAAGAATGACAGTGACTCACGCCATTTTTTCTCTTTTTCCAGAATGATACCATAATAGTAGTACCCTTCAGGACGCTGGGGGTGCTCCTCTAAAATATTCTGAAAAATCAATTTGGCATCATCGAGACGCCCTCGACGCAAGAGATCCATACCCACCTGGATCTCCTGTGTGAGATCATCAGAATCCCGCACCAGCATAGAGACCCAGAGACGCGCACGTTGCATACCATCACGCACCTCCTCCACCTTAAACTGGGTCAGATGTTTATGGATCAAGGGCCACTTCCAAAAAACCATTCCGGCAATCAGAAAGAGAAATGAGAGCACAAAAATCCACCACAGACCACGATTGGACTGCTCGGCCTCAATGTTACCCACATTCATGCGCAGACGGGCATTTTGAATATCTAAAAAAAAGTCAGGAATCGAGTAGAACGCCAGTTCTACATCACCGATCTCTATAAAGTCTCCATCCTCAAGCGCAACCTTCTCGATCGCCTTTCCATTAACAAGGACAGGCTCCTCGGTATCTGCATCAGGGTGCATGGATACCCAGAATTCATCATGATAGTAACGTAATAAGAGATGTTGCCGCTCCACAGAACGATCATAGATCACCACATCACAGTGCCGATCCCGGCCAATCACCAGCCCACGCCCTTTGAGAATCTCACTGAGTTCACTGGGAAGATTGTCCACGCCCATGGCTTATCTACCATAAAAAAAGTCGATTATCTTTGAGATGTCGCCACATCGTCGCGACATCTATAGGGTCAAGGAGTCAACGCAAACAGATCCACTATTTTGCTGAAGGGGCACCCGCCGCTTTTAAGAGCGCGATAATCTCTTTATTGTCTCTTTTACGGGCTTCATCAAGGGCGGTCCAGCCATTTTCATCCTGCAACTTAACGTTTGCATACTGCTCAATCAAATAAGCGACCATTTTAGCAGGCCCTTTTTTTGCCGACTCATGCAGCGGTGTACGGCCATCTTCATCAATTACATTGATATCTGCACCATTCTCCAGCAGGAAACCCGTAATGCGCCGATGACCTTTTTTGGCCGCCTCATGTAGCGGTGTACCATCTTTTTTATCTTTGGCTTCCACATCCGCCTGATACGCCACAAGGTCTCTTACAATACGCTCATTCCCTTTTTTAACCGCCTCATGCAGTGCCGTCATGCCTTTTGCATCTTCTTGATTGGCATCTGCCCCCCCATCCAGAAGGAGTCGAACAATTTTATCATGCCCCGCTTTGGCACTCTCATGCAGGGGCGTAATCCCTTTTTCTGTTGCAGCATTCGCATCGGCACCTTTATCAAGCAGCATACGGATAATATCGACACAATTTTTTTCCGCTGCCCAATGAAGGGGCGTCCAATCTTCATCGGTACGTGCGTTAATATTGGCACCAGAACCGATTAAAAGTTCGGCCATTTTGGTCTGTTTTCGGTAAGCCGCAAGATGAAGAGGGCTCCACCCTTCTTTGTTGGCCAGATTAACGTCTGCACCTTTTTTCAATAGAGTCCGCGCAATTTTTATATGCGATTCACCCACCGCCAAAAACAGCGGTGAACATCCACGCTTATCTTGTCCATTGATATCACACTTTTTTGCAGAAAGTAACTTCTTTACATCGGCCAGATTATTGCGATCAATGGCTTGATGCAGCTTCTTCATATGTTCGACTCCTCTCCATAATTCTAAAAAAGCGCGTTTGTCTCTTTTAATATGATTAGAGCATCAGGATGGATCAAAAACGCCATATTTTTGTTCTGTTAAACGTTCTCTAGGTTTTTTATCTTTATTAACGTACACACGACCAAAACCTCATATCCTTAAAGCTCCAGAGCAGTATATCAGAAACAATGGTTCTCAACATCCCCTAAGAGATCGCCTTCAAAAAGATAACCTCACGCAATCATCTCACGTAATCTATCCTTAACTGTTTATATTGAACGTGAACACCGTCTGGCGCAAGCAAAAGAAAGCAGCATCAACAGGCGATTTTACGAAAAAGTAAAAAAGCGAAGCTTAAAGCCAGCTCCGCTTTTTTATACGCTTTTTTTGTTTAGAGTATACGCCGCACCCTATCAACAGATAAAGCGCAACGCTAAAATCTCTAAAACAAGCTTTTTTTTAGGGCACAGCAAAACCCGCCTGCTCCATTGCGGCGACCACCGTGTTGACCGCCTGATCCACAGAGAACATATCAGTACTGATCACCATATCGTAATAAGTACGCTCCTCTGGACGGAACCGTTTATACATTTTACGCACAAAGGCTTCACGATCACGATTGGTCCGGATGATCATTTCACGAGCAATGCCTTTGCGAATATGCAGGCGCTCCGCAATACGCGCAGTACAGACCGGCATCGAGCCTTCAATACGAAGCCGGAAAACTTTCTTCCGTGGCAGAAGAAGGTGTGCACCACGTCCGACCACAACACCACCGGTCTGACTGATCCCTAAAATGATCTTCACCATGGCCCGATAGAAACGATCCGGATTGGCGGCATTCTTTTTGGTGAGAAAAGTATGCACCAGTTCATCGACCATGGAGACCGTGCGCTCATCCAACAACTCCATAAGATTAGGATCGGCTTTGGTTACCCGAACCACCTCTTTTAAAAGTGCGCGGTCATAGAACTGTACTTGAAGACGCTCGGACAGTTTTTGAGCGATAATCGTACCGTCGGAGCCAAAAGAGCGAGAGACTGTCACTAAAGGCAGTGCAAGTGCCTCTGCTACTGCTGTTTGAGCAGTGGTCTCTTCGTAGATCTCAGCACTAACAATGGACTGAATGATTTCTTGAGAGCTTTTATCCGTCATGTTCCGTATCCTCCTTTGAGCCCACGACCTTTTTCCGCCGCTTAAAAACAGATAAAAAGATAAAAACGATGGTGACTACACCACCGTTTTTACCAATTTTTCCGTTTTAAGCCAACGAAAAAAGCGTAAAGATTTTAATCTTCGAAAGCGATATCTTCTTCGACAGTACGGATGATCCGCGGATCAAATTTGGTGAGGCTTTCGTCCTTTCCAGGATAGTCCAGTTTACTCAGGAAGTAACGGATACTATTTACACGAGCACGCTTTTTATCATCGGATTTTACGATGGTCCAAGGCGCATGCGGTGTGGAGGTATAGTAGAACATATCCTCTTTAGCGACCGTATATTTATCCCAAACGCCTTGAGACTCCTTATCCACAGGGCTTAGTTTCCACTGTTTCAGAGGATTATTGGCGCGACGATTAAAGCGGAACAATTGCTCCTCTTTACTGACAGAGAACCAGAATTTAAAGAGGATAATGCCTGAGTTGGTCAGCATTTTCTCAAACTGAGGTGCACTGCGTGTATACTCTTTGCACTGCTCTTCACTACAGAAGCCCATCACCCGTTCCACAACCGAGCGATTGTACCAGCTACGATCAAAGAAGACCATCTCACCACCATGAGGAAGGTGCTTCACATAGCGTTGGAAATACCACTGCGTCCGTTCGATATCGGTGGGTTTATCCAGAGCCACCACCCGAACACCACGGGGATTGAGAAATTCGATGAAACGCTTCAGCGTTCCCCCTTTACCTCCAGCATCACGTCCTTCAAAAATCAGCGCCATTTTCAGATCATTATCTTTGACCCATTTTTGCACTTTCAGAAGTTCGACCCACAACGGATGCATCAACGCTTCATATTCAACGCGCTTTAATTTTTTCAGTTGAGGACGAGGACGGGGACGAGCTTTGGCGTGTCCTTCACCAAGAATAATCTCTCGATCAGCCATGTTATGATCTCCTTCATTAAATAATAAGAGTCTGCTAGAGGATCTTGTTTGATCCCCTGAAGCTTTTTTTGTTATCTATTTTTTTTATCGAAGTGGAACGATTTCCTTGCGTTCACATACAAAACGAAAAAAACGTCTTATAATCCAACATTTCGAAAAAAAAATCAAAGAGTGCCGGAAAAAGAGAAAAATTTTTCTCTGTATTGCAACAGATCCGTTAAAGAATGGTCGATTTGCTCCCATGCACCCCACCCTATAACACACAACATCCATTGGGCATTTCAGGACAAGTTTTGCAGATTATAATAAATTTTTTTGTGTCACGCAAAGCCAAATAGATCAACCTTTCAATAAAAAATCGTCTTTCAGATAAAAATCTTGCACAGCAAACATTGTGTCGCCGCCAGATAGCTGGTTAAATCATAGCATCTGTTCAAAGAGCCCTATCTACAGTGAAAGTCACGCCATACTTTCACTTAAAATCAGGGATAAGGGAGTTCACTTTAAAGCGAAATAAACGCGCAACCTCCCTTATTATCCACAAAAGAATAAACTTTAATCCATTATCCTCTATTCAATTTTCTCAAGGAGTAGCTCAACATGCAAGCGCCTGTACACAAAGGTCAAACCATCGAAGAAGCCTTTGCCACAATTCTCAAAGCCAATTATGACTATATGTTGACTTGGGAGCAGGTCGCCTATGAAGGAGAAAACATCCGTGGCGTTCACCAAACCCGCGTTTCTTTCCGTCGTATGCGTTCCGCTTTGTCGGTCTTCGGACGCGTTATCCCTCGCGATGCCACCATGGATATGGGCGTCGAAATGAAATGGTTCGCAAGCGAATTAGGCCCCGCCCGCGACAGCGATGTCTTCATTGATGAAGCTTTAGGCGATGAAAATGTCAAAGGCATCATCCCCCCCCCTGAAGGCGAAGCCATCCTGACTGCCCAAGCAAAAAAAATTAATGCCGAAGCCTATGTCCAGGTTCGGGCCGCTATCGACAGCGACCGCTTTAAAGCCTTCAAAGAGAACTTTCCCGCTTGGATCGAAAATTGTGGCTGGCGGGAAAAAATGACCGAAGAGCAGATTGCAGGCATCGAAAAAAAGGTGACTAAATTTGCCAACAAGGTCTTAAGAAAACGGTTCAACAAAATCCTCGCCGCCGGTGATGACTTAAGCATCCTGCCCGAAGAGGAACTGCACGAACTGCGCATCCGCTGCAAAAAAGTGCGCTACGCCATGGAGTTTTTCACCCCACTCTATGATGCCGAAGAGATGGACGTCTTTGGCAAAGCCTTCAAAAAAGTTCAGCGCCAACTTGGTATTATCAACGATGTCGCCGTAATGCCCGGCCTCTTAGCCCGTTTCATGGAAGGCATTGATGATGAAAATGCACAAACCTTCGCCAACGGTCTCGCTGAACTGCGTCGCAGCCAGCAAAAAGGCGCCATCGACTCTCTGCCAGGCCACTGGACCAATCTAGGTACCATTAAACTGCCCTGGGCTAAAAAAGAGCGCGCTTAAAAAACAATTTAAAGAGGAGCCTTGTCAAGGCTCTTCTTTAATTTAAGAATCGTTCTTATAAAAACAACCACCTACACGTGGCATCCTCACTCTACACCCCCCCTATTAAATGAACGTAGACCCATCGACGTTCCCAAACTGATTGAGAGATCCTATGCCTGCGAATATACCTAAAAAAACGCCTGCTCCTGTTCGTGCCCGCCAATGCACCGATGATGCCTTTGTCACCATCATTATGCATAACTTCCAATATATGCTCGACTGGGAACCCGTCGCGCATGAGGGCTTAAACATTCGTGGTGTCCATCAGGTTCGGGTGAGCTACCGTCGTATGCGTTCCGCCATCAAAAACTTCCGTCGCGCCATCCCTCGCACCATCACCGATTCCGTCGGCTTAGAGATGAAAACCTTCTCCCGCGAACTAGGCCCCGCCCGCGATCTGGATGTATTTATCAGTGAAGTACTCGATCCTGTGGCAGGAAAAATTGGCCCCGCCGAAGGCGAAGCCGCGCTACGTAGCCTCATTGAAAAAGAACGCGCTAAAGCCTATGAACGCGTCCGGGCCGCCATCGACTCACCTGACTACAAAAAATTTAAAAAGCGTCTGATGACCTGGCTGAAGAAAAAATCTTGGCGCAAAGAGGTCTCCCGTAAAGAGCGCAAAACCCTGGATAACAGCATCAAACAGTATGCCACAGCCGAACTCAACCGTCGCTTCAACCGCTTTTTGCGTAATGGCGAGAACCGCGCCCAGATGAACGATGAAGAACTTCATAAACTGCGCATTCAAGGAAAAGAACTGCGCTATGGATGCGAATTCTTTGGTGGACTCTTCGGCCAACAGAAAACCAAAGCTTTCCTCGTCTCCCTCAAAGCAGTACAAAGCACCTTGGGCACACTGCATGATATCTCCGTGATGCCCGAAATCCTTGATCCTCTGGTGGCCGCCAGTGGCGATAAAAATGTCGCTGATTATGCCCGAAACCTGACCGCACTCCGCGCTGAAGAGAACAGCAACCTTCGTAAAACCCTTGATGATCAATGGGTAAATATCGCCAACGCCAAGCGCCCCTGGAAAGGTGGCGGTGGTGGTAAAAACAGCAAGCGGCACCGCAAATAGTTTTTTAAAATAGAAAAAAAGAGATCCTTGAAGGATCTCTTTTTTTTATTCAACCGCGCTTTTTCGCTTTCAAATAGGCTTCAAACTGATCGGTGGGAAGGGGTTTGGAGAAAAAATAGCCCTGAATCTCATCACAACCCGCCTCTCTTAAATAATCCACCTCCTCTGCACTTTCTGCCCCTTCCGCCACCACAAAGAGTCCCAACTGTTTACCTAGAGAGATAATCGTTGAGATAATCACCCCGGAATCCTCATCCTGATGACAGTTCTGCACAAAGGTTCGATCAATTTTAAGCGTCTGAATCGGTAGATTTTTTAACGCTCCTAAAGAGGAGTAGCCCGTACCAAAATCATCGACAGAGATCAAAATACCCAACTGTTTTAACGTACCAATCACCCTTAAGGCATCTTCCATATCCTGCATCATCATGCTCTCAGTAATCTCAAGCTCCAGATATTCAGATGCCAACGCGGTCTGAGACAGAACATGCTTTACATGCGCAATAAAACGCTCCCCCTGCCGTAATTGCCGCACCGAGAGATTCACAGAGACCTTCAATGATTGATAACCCGCATCATGCCACTGTTTTGTCTGACGACACGCCTCCTCCAGAACAAAAGCCCCCACTGCCACAATTAAACCGGTCTGCTCAGCCAGAGGGATAAACACACCTGGAGAGATTAACCCCTCTCCTGGCTTCTCCCAGCGCACCAACGCTTCCATCCCCACAACCGCACCAGAATCAAGCGCGATCTTTGGCTGATAATAGATCACCAACTCCCGCTCTTTAAGCGCCTTTTTTAACGCTTTTTCCATATCCAACCGTGCAAGCGCCTGAACATGCATCTGCGACTCAAAAAAACAGAATGTGGCGCCACCATCCCGTTTTGCATGATACATCGCGGTATCTGCATTGGTAATCAAATGCTCCTGATTTTTAGCATCACGGGGAAAAACCGCTATACCAATCGAAGCCGAAATGTCGATTTTGCGATCAAGAATCAAAAGCGGTTTCTCAAACTCCTCTAAAATACGACGGGCCACAAACTCCACATAAAAAAGATGGGTCAGTTTGGGAAAAATAATGGTAAACTCATCCCCCCCAAGACGGGCGACCGTATCGGTACCACGCACACAGACCATCAAACGCTGCGCCACCTCTTTTAAAAGCAGATCACCCGCTTTATGCCCCAAAGTATCATTGACCTGTTTAAAACGGTCCAGATCGATCATCATCAAGACCACTTCAGATTTTGTATGAATGGCACGGGCAATGGCACGCTCCAGACGCTCCTGGAAAAAGGCCCGATTGGGTATCCCTGTCAACGCATCCAGTTCCGCCTGCTGTTTCACCTTCTGCTCTAACTTACGCCGCTCAATCAATCCAGAGAGCGTCACCGCAACCGATGCTAAAAATTCATCTTCATCCTTACTTCGCTCATGCCCCGCATCCACATAGAGATTCAGAATCCCCACCACCTTTTTATCCGATTTAATCGGTACACAGTAGTGACCATGATCCGTTATCCCCTCATAGTGAATATCATGTTGTTCATCAAGATGCGATACAAAAAGGGTCTCTCCATTCTGTGCTGCACGGCCACAGAGACAGTATCCCAAAGGAACCTGACGACAGGATTGTAGAAGTTCCCGCCCAAATCCCCGATGCGCCTGTAAGACCAGTGCACCAGAATCCTCATCCAGCAAAAAGATCGCCCCTTTTGGATGTAAAGAGAACCAGGGAACAGAAAAAATAATATCCAGTAACTTCTCCATCTGTTGGGTAAAAGAGATCGGCACTAAAGCGGTGGAGAGCAACTGATTGATGGTCATTCTTGAAGCCGCTTCCTTATCCCGTCTCTTCCAGGCGCCCATTAACTCCGCATAGGTTTTCTTAAGCAGGTTACCCTGATGAATAATGGCCGACTGAATTTTATCCAATTCATCAGGGCGCCGAATCTCAGGCTGAATAATCTCCTGGGTATGATCCTCAGAGATCTGTACCAGCAATCCAGACATCTCCTCAAGCCGCCGGATTAACCACTTGATAAAAGCGAGCACCACCATCATCGTGAGCAGCACTAACACCGTGGGAATCACTAAAGCGATCTGCTTGGTCCACTTAAATGCCTGCTTAAGCGGTGTAAGATCTTCCCGAAGTTCCAGAGAGGCAATCTCCACACCACGCACATTGCGCAGCGGCAGATGATAAACCGCCTTAAAACCATCCCTATCCAGATGAACCGCCTTCTGATCCTTAAGGGGATAATCATAAAATTGCACACTCTGAATATGCAACATCTTCTTTAACTGTGCGGTCAACACCGCCATCTCCACCCCTTGAACAACCAGATTATAGGGCTTATCAGGCGCATTAAAATAGGGAGTTACTGCTGAAAAGTAGATCTTACCATCAGGAAAACGCTCAAATCCGACAGAAAACCGCCGTGTCTTCTTGGTCTTAATGAGAAGCGGTGCAATAAAATCTGTCTCATAGGAGAGTTGACGTTTTTTTACCAACCAGTGACGCACACGGTGTGACCCATGATCCTGCCAGAAAAACAGCACAGAGATTTTCTCAATGAGTTGATTCCAACTGTTATCCGCCTGCTGAACAATGCCCTCGACTTCTGCGCTCTTCAACGCTTGAATCAATGGCCTATTCTGACGAATCAGATCGGAACTGAAACGCAGAAAAATTTTCTGGTTCTCCACCAACTTAGCCCAGGTCCGCTGATAAGAAGCATGTTTATCCGCAAGAATTTGATCAAAGCTAAACGTTTCTAAAGCATTTAAAGCAATAAATAGAGCCACACCCAACACAATGACCGGAACCAATCCTAAGAAGAGCAGCTTACTACGAATGGAGAGCATACGTTTCATGGAGAACACCATCAAAAGTTAACACAAGCAATCATTCCATTGGAAAGCCCTGGGACTTCCAGTCATTCATTCCTAAACGATACCAGAAAACCCGTTGAAAGCCGATTTTCATCAATGCAAGTGCACCCTTGGTACTCCGCCAACAATACTTCCCATTACAGAAAATAACGACCTTAAGGTGGCGCTTTTTTACCATCACCTTACGACACCGTTGGAAATCCGCAATCGTCTTTTGAACCTCCACGTCAGTCAAAAGCGGCAGACCTGAAGTCACACGACAGTGAATCGCACCAGGAATGGTTCCATGGTTAAAATCGTCATTTTTTCTGGCATCAATAAATACCGTTCTTCCCTGTTCCATAAAATGCAACACCTCTTTAGCCTGCACAATAGATACCCCTGCCAATTGCGTAGGCACCTCTGGATGCGTTCCTCCAGAAACGGCATCAGAAACAAAAAATAGAACAGAATAGATAAATAATATCAATACATTACGCAACACACCAGCTCCCTAGCGTGAAAAAAATACACACAACAATAATTCAATCTGGTATAGTAACCTGTATGCTGTTTATTTACAATCCTTTATCTTTCAACACGACCTTGTCATTTTAAAAATTAAAATGTCACACAACCATCCACCCCAAAAAAGCACACCGCGTTCAAAAAACAGACAAAGACGCTTCTTAAAAAGCGCCACACCGACCTTAAAAGAGATCCACAAATTATGCATCGATCATCCAGCACACCATTGCTCCTCCTCCTCGTTTATCTCCTACTCCCCTCAATCACTATGGCGCAAAATCTCCACAAAGAGGAACGCACCACAGGTCCGTTCCAGGCCGTAGAACTCCGCCATGTGGGACAACTCATTATTCATGCCGGTAAGCCACAAAAACTCCAGGTGGAGTCCCAACCCGAATGGCTTCCCCATATCCACACCACCACCAAAAATGGCCGTTTAATCCTTGCTCTAAAAACCCCTCCCCCAGAGCAAAGACCATCCAGTTACGCCTCGATCCGTTATCTTCTAGATCTGCCCACACTCGACCATCTTATTCTCAATGGAGCGGGGCAGATCCAACTCAATAATCTAAAAACCCCCAAACTCAGCCTCACCGCAGGTGGTGCAGGAAAAATTACCATCAAGGCACTGAATACAAAACAGTTTCAGGTGACCCTCAATGGTGCCACCCACTGTGAGGCCAGCGGTCACACCGAAACACAACAGATTAAGATCCATGGTGTCGGCAGTTATCACGCCAAAGATCTGCATAGCCAGATCACGGATATCCATATTGCAGGCACCGGCCGTGCCGTGGTGTATAGCCAAAAAAGCGTGACCGCAAACCTCTTTGGTACAGGCTCCATACGCTATTATGGTCAGCCGGAGCAGGTGATCCCAAACATTCACGGGACCGGTTCAATAGCTCCTGCCAAACCATAATCTAAGCGATAAAAAAAGGAGCGTCCCTAAAATTAAAGGACACTCCTTTTGACTGCTTTTGGATCATACAAAAAGTTTTAATCTTCCCGCCACACCAGATCCGGTTGGCGCGCCGCTCTGGTCTCATCCAACCTGCGTATCGGCGTATTCCAAGGTGCCCCTTTCACCTTCTCAGGCGCTTCATCCATCTCTTTACGGATCGCAACCATCGCATCAACAAAACGATCCAACTCCGCTTTAGATTCGGTCTCGGTGGGCTCAATCAAGAGACATTCAGGCACTAACATGGGAAAGTAGATTGTCGGTGCATAAAAACCATAGTCAAGCAGACGCTTGGCAAAATCCAGTGCTGTAACACCGGTACGCTTTTTCTCCTCCTCAAGCGTAATAATAAACTCATGGGTCGCCCGCCGCTCCGGAAAAGCCGCCTGAAATCCTAAATCTTTTAAACGTTTAAAGAGATAGTTGGCATTCAGGGTTGAAAAATAGGCGATGCGCCGCAACCCCACATCACCCACCCGTTTCATATAGACATAGGCCCGCAACAACACACCAATATTGCCCGCAAAAGTTGAAAGCCGTCCGATGGTTTCAGGCCGATCTTTTTCATCCAGCCAACGAAACCCCTCCCCTGTACTTCCAACACTAGGAATAGGTAAGTAGGGAAGAAGGCGATCATTCACTCCCACAGGCCCCGCACCCGGTCCACCACCACCATGGGGCGTAGCAAAGGTTTTATGCACATTCACATGCACACAATCAAAGCCCATATCTCCTGGACGTGTGACGCCTGCAATGGCATTCAGATTGGCACCATCATAGTAGAGTAATCCCCCCGCCTGATGCACAATCTCAGAAATTTTAAGCACATCCCGCTCAAAAACCCCCAACGTGGATGGATTGGTGAGCATAAGCCCCGCCGTGTTTTCTCCAACGACTGCCTTAAGCGCCTCTAAATCCACATCCCCCTCGGCGGTTGTGGCCACTTCACGGACAGTGAAACCACACATCGCTGCCGTCGCGGGATTGGTCCCATGCGCGGCATCCGGAATTAAAATTTCAGTCCGTTTAAAATCCTTCCTCGTTTGATGATAGGCGCGGATCATCGCCACACCGGCAAACTCCCCCTGAGCCCCTGCCATCGGTGCCAAAGAGAACCCCGCCATACCGGTCGCTTTCTTAAGCATCTCCTGCAATTCATAGAGTGACGCTAAAACCCCCTGCCCGGCACTTTCCGGATCGAATGGGTGGCGCTCTAAAAATCCAGGCTGGCTGGCTAAAGCATGACAGACCCGTGGATTATATTTCATCGTACAAGAGCCCAACGGATACATATGGGTATCGATGCCATAATTTTTCTGCGATAACCTAGAGTAGTGCCGCACCATCTCCAACTCTGAAACCGACGGCAATCCGGCTTTCTGCTGACGCATTAATGCTTCAGGAATATCTGAAAAAGCGCGATCCAGATCATCATGATCCAATGTCAAGCCCTGCGAAGCCCTTTCACCAGAACCGCTTTGAGAAAAGATCACCATCTGCCCTACACCTCCGTTAATAAAACATCCTCAAGCGCGTCCAGATAGCGCATCAGATCGCCGCCTGTATGCAACTCTGTAACACAAACCAAAAGGGCATGGGAGCGCTTATAATCATCGCAAGAGAGTGGAATTCCTGCGGCAATCCCCTTCTTAGCCATCGCCTCAATCACCATGTCCGCCGGCTTCGAGAGTTGCAACACCACTTCATGAAAATGGTGGCTCTTCTCAAAAAGTACCGACATACCCGAACGTTTTTCAACCATCTTAATCAGATGATTTAATCCTGTATGGCATGCCGCCGCCACCTCACGCAGACCACGATCTCCCATCAGCGTCATATACATCGCGGCGACCACTGCCATCAAACCCTGATTGGTACAAATATTTGAAGTAGCCCTTGAGCGACGAATATGCTGTTCCCGCGCCTGTAGTGTTAAGACAAAACCTTCTTTACCCTCCAGATCCACCGTGCGTCCTACCAGACGTCCAGGAATCTGCCGCATATGGCTCTTCTTGCAGGCTAAAAATCCCAGATAAGGACCACCAGAACTCAAGGGTATCCCCAAAGGCTGCCCCTCACCACAGACAATATCTGCCCCCCGTTCGCCCCACAATCCAGGCGGCTTTAAAACCGCTAAAGCGAGCGGATTCACCAGTGCAATCACCTGTGCTTTGATCTTATGCGCCGCGCTACTCAACGCATCCACATCCTCAAGATTACCAAAAAAATTGGGCTGAGGAACCACCACCGCCACCGGTTCTGGATGCAGCGCCTCAATACGTTCAGGATCGATCACGCCCTTCTCAGGATCAAAATCGATCTCAAGAAGTTCAATGCCCTGGGCTTCCGTGAGAGTTCGCACCACCTGACGGTAGTGTGGATGCACGGTTTTCGGTATGGCAATGGTTTTGTTGCGCCCTCTTCCCTGACGTACAGCCATCAAAACTGCTTCAGCCAAAGCAGTTGCTCCATCATAGAGCGATGCATTCGCCAGATCCATTCCGGTTAAACGGGAGATCATGCTCTGAAACTCATAGATGGTCTGGAGCATCCCCTGGCTTGCTTCCGCCTGATAGGGAGTATACGCGCTATAAAACTCCCCTCTGGATGCTAAAGCCCACACCACATCAGGGACATGATGCGCATAAGCACCTCCCCCTAAAAAAGAGAGGATTCCTTCATCCTGTTGTGCTCTTGCACGCATCAATCGTGCAACCTCCCGATCCAACATCCCTAAAGAACCAGAAGAGCCTTGCTGCCAATGTAGCTCTTGCGGAATCTCCTCAAACAGATCATCCAGAGAGGAGATGCCAAGAATCTTGAGCATCGCTGTGACATCGGTTTCAGTATGCGGAATATAGGGCACACCAGCCTCCTTTTACAACCCAATCAAGGAAATGGATCATCAGATCATTATTTTTCATTCTTTTCAATTCCAAAACAGAAAAAACAGTGCACCATCACCTCATCCGGGCATGATATTATAGATAAAAGAAAATAAAAAATTGAAGGATTTTCCTGTTGAAAGCGCAGCCTATCCTTTATGATAACGCCGTACTTTCATCGCTAGATAGATCCTTAAAATATCGATCCACCTACTTTTAAGCAAACCCCAAAGATGATACATAAATCCATCGGGGTTTGCCAGACCCTCTTTTTAAATAGATCTCGGAGTGTTTCCATGAGCGACATTGTCCACGTCCATGCCCGCGAAATTCTGGACTCTCGCGGTAACCCCACTGTGGAAGTCGAAGTTTTCACCGAAGATAACACCTTAGGCCGTGCCGCCGTCCCCTCCGGTGCCTCCACCGGAACCCGCGAAGCCGTTGAACGTCGCGATGGAGATAAAGCACGCTATCTGGGGAAAGGCGTTCGTGATGCGGTCCATGCTGTGAACGATGAAATCCGTAACGAAGTGATCGGTATGGATGCCTCAGATCAGGCCGCAATCGATCAGGCAATGATCGAACTCGATGGTACAGAGAATAAAAGCCGCTTAGGTGCAAACGCCATTTTAGGCGTCTCTTTAGCTTCAGCCCATGCCGCAGCAGAAGAGGCGGCTCTACCTCTCTACCGCTATATTGGCGGTACCAATGCACGCCTCCTGCCCACACCCATGATGAATATTCTCAATGGGGGCTCCCATGCCGATAACAATGTGGACATCCAGGAGTTTATGGTAATGCCGGTCACCGCAAAATCAATGCAAGAATCAATCCGTATCGGCGCTGAGATCTTCCATAATCTTAAAAAAGTCCTGAGCAAAAGAGGTCTTAATACCGCTGTTGGCGATGAAGGCGGCTTTGCACCGAACCTCTCTTCCAATGAAGAGGCGATTCAAGTGATCATGACAGCAATTGATCAAGCCGGTTATAAGGCCGGTGAAGAGATCCTCTTGGCCCTCGATTGTGCCGCCTCTGAGTTCTACGATGCCGAGAAAAAACGCTATATCTTAGCCGGTGAAGGACGTGAACTCGATGCAGACCAGCTCGTTGAATTTTATCGCAACCTCTGTGATCAATATCCCATTATCTCCATTGAAGATGGCTTTGATGAGAGCGATTGGGATGGCTGGAAAAGTCAGACCGAAGCCTTAGGCAAACGCATCCAGTTGGTCGGTGATGATCTCTTTGTCACCAACCCCAAAATTCTTAAAGAGGGAATCGAAAAAAATATCGCCAACTCGATTCTGATTAAGGTAAACCAGATCGGAACACTCAGTGAAACACTAGATGCCGTCGAAATGGCCCAAAAAGCCGGTTATACCGCCGTGATCTCCCACCGTTCCGGTGAAACGGAGGATACCACCATCTCCGATATCGCGGTCGCCACCAATGCAGGCCAGATTAAAACCGGCTCCCTAAGCCGCTCGGATCGTATTGCAAAATATAATCAACTCATTCGCATCGAAGAAGAACTCGATAACACCGCCCGCTACGCAGGACGCGGTGCATTCTATAACCTCCCCTAAAAAAATCCCCCCTCTCCCAATCAGAAATGATTGAGAGAGGGGATGTAAGATGATAAAAAACAAAGGATAATAATCTATTTCCTCTCCACTTTAAGAACAAAAAACAGATTAAAACAACATCATAGATTGTCCTTCTTCCCAAAAAAAATTGCCACCAGCATAACGAAACTTTTGTCAATTGCTGCAAAAATTGATATTAATAGTTATACAGACTAACATCTTGCGCTTCATTAAAAATGCAACGCTTTTGCCTCTAAAATTACAATCCAGGCAAATTTATCCTCTTTTTGCTCCAAATGTATACGAATAAGGAACCTTCGTATGGCTGCACAGGCTCAACAAGCAGACAACCCAACAGACGGAATGGTTAAAATTGGTGTCGTTGCCCAACATTTAGGCATATCAATCCGCACGATTCATATGTATGAACGTGAAGGGCTCTTTATCGCCTACAAAAACAGTGCAGGAACACGCTATTTCAGTCCAACCGATATCAAGTGGTTAGAAGAGGTGCGTGCATTGATTAAATCCGGCGTCTCGATTGTGGGCATTCGTCGTCTGCTCTCCCTCATGCCGTGCTGGGAGAGTAAAAAGTGCCACCATAAAGGACGCGAAGAGTGCCCTGTCTTTACCGATCACGAAAAACCGTGCTGGGCCAATAAAGAGAACTACTGCCCTGAAACCTCGCAAGAGTGCCGTCAGTGTGATGTCTATGAAAAACGTTTTTTTGTCGGCTCACTCAAACAGTTAGTGGATATCCGCTATAAATCCAACCAAGAAAAAACAGACGAACCGATCACCTCAACACCATAAAACACGTACAGCAAAACACGGCTTGAAACAGACTAAAAAATCATGGACAAAACCGAACCCTCGCTCTTTTCTGAAAAAAAAACGGCCGCCCCACCATCACCACCCCCACCTCCTGAGAACAAAAACAGTAAAGCCGCACTCCTCACGACACTCATTGAAGATCACCGCGAAGAGAGAAAGGTGCTTAGAAATCTGCTGGAAGAATTTATGTCCGAGCAGAGAAAGAGCCGTCGTAACCGTTGGATCTTTCGAGGCTTTATTGCAGTCTATCTTATCGTACTACTCTGGTTCAGCGGTCTGGGCAGCCACTCTATGGAGCCGGAGACCACCTCTGAACAGTTTACCGCTGAAGTACGCATTCAAGGCATGATCGCGCCAGATCAACCCGCCAGCGCTAAAAAAATACTCCCCGCCTTAAATGAAGCCTTTAAAGCAACCCAAAGTTCTGCAGTGATTCTACGCATTAACAGTCCTGGTGGCAGTCCTGTTCAGGCGGGGATTATCTATGATGAGATCATCCGCTTACAAGAAAAATATAAGAAACCCGCTTATGCGGTACTCGAAGATCTCTGTGCTTCTGGTGGCTACTATATTGCAGCGGCCGCCAAAGAGGTCTATGCCAATCAAGCAACACTTGTGGGCTCTATTGGGGTGATTTTACGCAGTTTTGGCTTCGAGAAAGCCATGGAGAAGCTTGGCGTTGAGAACCGCTTGCTGACCGCAGGTAAGAGTAAAGCCTTCCTTGATCCTTTTGGTCCAATCAATGAAAAGCAGAAACAACATGCTGAAAAGCTGCTGCGAACCATCCATAAGCAGTTTAAAACGGCGGTCAAAAAAGGACGGGGCGCACGCCTTAAAGCACCTGATAATATCCTCTTTGAAGGGTTGATCTGGACCGGAGAAGAGGCGGTCAATCTAGGCTTAATTGATGGCTTAGCCTCCGCCGAAGAGGTGGCCCGTGATATCATTAAGGCGGAACGCATTGAAGAGTTTAGCCATAAAGAGAAGTGGTTTGAGCAGGTCACCAATCAACTGGTCGCACAAAAGAGCCAAGCCTTACTTCACTATTTAAGCCGTCATCTCTTTATGCAATAAAGGATATTTCACCAAAAAAAAGAAGATACAAATGAATGTATCTTCTTTTTTTTTAAGAAACAATACGGTGTTCCGTCTGACAGGATCGACAGACATAAGTCCTGACCCTCAGCTTAAGACCGGAAAATTCATCACGGATTTTCTCGCTGCCTGTCTTTCGCATAAACTTCTGGCCACACGCGGTGCATGATCGAAAAAATCCTAGCCGCATGAGCGAGGGGATATATATTCTGAGTTCCGGCGTCATAGGCCTCCGACTCCATAAGATATAAATAACGTAGAACTATTCTAACGACATATCCTCTCTAAAGTCACGCATTTTCTACCTAAAAAAGAAAAGTCATAGGAAACAACAGACCGACGTAAACGGATGACACACGCCAAACAAAAAAAGAGCACAAGGCTCTTTTTTGTTACACACGACACCTATTTTTTAAAAAAAGAATCGGCGTTAATACAAAATCACGCCTACTCTTCTTCCATTTCAATGCCTTCAACAACACGCCCTAAAAAATCATTGAGCGTGCGATCGGCACCAAATTTTTCCTCATTCTCAGCCAGCATCTCTTTTAAAGAGCCTGAAGGTGCTATCAGTGTATAGTATAACAGTTCATCCTCTTCAATGGTTTCATTCAGAAGAAAAATATCGGTCTCTTCATCAAACCAATCTTCCATACGAAACTTATTGGGTTCCTCTAACTTTGTCAAAATCGGCTCTTTATCACCGATCTCCAGAGTCACCGACTGTCCCATTTTAATTTGCGCCACTTCAATGCTTTCCACGGTTTAATTCCTTTTTGCAAAGCGTAAAAAATACCATGATCTCACGCCACTTAAAAGAGAGATCAATGGAGACCCAGCACATCGCCCATATCATACAGGCCCGGAGGATGTTTCATCAACCACCTGGCCGCACGAACCGAACCCTTAGCAAAGGTCATCCGACTCGCTGCACGATGCGTAATCTCCACCTGTTCGCTCTCACCGACAAAAAAAGCGGTATGATCACCGACAATATTGCCCGCCCGCATGGTTGAAAAAGCGATGGTCTCTTTCGGACGCACCCCCATCTCCCCCTCACGGCCATAGATCGCACATTGATCGAGAGAACGATCCAGGGCTTCAGCAATCACCTCACCTAAGCGCATCGCGGTTCCTGAAGGGGCATCCACCTTATTGCGATGATGGGCTTCAAAAATTTCCACATCAAAATCATCACCAAGAATTTTTGCAGCCTCGGCGGCCAACTTGAAAATCAGGTTAACGCCCACACTAAAGTTGGGTGCAAACACAATGGGGATTGTCTTGGCGGCATCCTTTAACGCCGCTTTTCCCGCCGCGTCAAATCCAGTCGCACCGATCACCAGAGGCGTTTTATGCTTTACGGCTAATGGCACCAGGGCCAACGTCGCTTTTGGCAATGAAAAATCGATAATGATATCCGATTTCTGGCAAAGTTCGGCCATATCATCGATTACAGAAACATCATTCAACGCCGGCCGGCCAACCATTGATCCAATCGACTGACCAATACAGGCCGCACCTGAATGCTCACATCCAGCCACCAACTTACAGTATGCCTGTTCATGATCAACAGCCAAGGCGACCATCTGCCCCATGCGTCCTGCAACCCCTAAAATACCCACACCAATTTTATTCATCGCCTTTATTTTCTACTTAGAAACGCGCTTTGTCAGATCACGCTAGGATTTATCAAAAAAGTCTTGGATTCTCTGAAAAAAGGAGCTTGAGTCAGGTTGACTTCCCTTCTCTAAGGAGCGTTCAAACTCCTCCAGAAGCTCTTTTTGTCGTCCATTGAGTTTAACCGGCGTCTCCACACGCACCTCAACCACCAGATCACCATAGAGTCCAGGACGACTCAGGTAGGGAAGCCCCTTCCCTTTTAAGACCATCCTTTTGCCTGTCTGCACGCCAGAGGGCAGTGTAATACGCGCCCGTCCTGTCAGTGTAGGCACCTCAATTTTTCCACCCAGAGCGGCACGAGGAAAGGTGATGGGAATTTGACAAAGTAGATTGGCGCCCTCTCTAGCGAAGATTGGATGGTCTTCCACCTCAATCACAATATAGAGATCACCCGCCGGTCCACCCTGTTTACCTGCACCCCCTTCACCGGTCAAACGAATACGGGTACCGGTCTCAACACCCGGAGGCACTTTAACCGACAGCCGTTTATTCGAACGGATGCGCCCCTCACCCCGACAGGAAGTACAGGGATCACGAATAATTTTTCCGGTTCCCTGACAGTGGGGACATGTTCTTGCAATCGAGAAGAACCCCTGTCTGGTGTGAATCTGCCCCGTTCCCTGACAACTCGGACAGGTCGCAGAAGAGGAACCCGATTTCGCCCCTGAGCCATGACACTTTTCACAAGTGGAGATGGTGGGTAGACGCAGAGACTCCTCACGGCCATTCAATACGGTATCCAGAGAGACTTTCAGATCATAGCGGAGATCTTCTCCTCGATGAACGCCTGCTTGCCGTCCACCACCGCCACCGCCACGTCCACCGCCAAAAATATCACCGAAAAACTCTTCGAAAATATCGCTGAAACCGCCAGCACTGCCGGAAAAACCACCGGCACCACCGCCCATTTCAGCCCCTAATCCGGCATGACCATACTGGTCATATATGGCACGTTTTTTTTGATCTTTTAAAATCTCATAAGCAGCATTCACCTCCTTAAACTGGGTTTCTGCGGCCTGATCACCTGGATTGCGATCAGGATGCAACTTCATCGCCAATTTACGGTAGGCTTGTTTAAGTTCAGCATCGGACGCAGAGCGCCCGACACCGAGAATTTCGTAGAGATCTTTAGACATCGAAGCGTTTTTCAACCTTTAACAAGACGTTTATTTTTTGTCGTCTTTCACTTCTTCATATTCGGCTTCGACCACATCTTCACCGGACTTGTTTGACTCACCAGGTTGTGGTCCACCAGGTTGCGGCCCTCCGGGTTGTGGTCCACCACCCCCCATGCCACCCATACCAGCCATCGGATCAACACCTTCAGCCTGGGCATCTTTATAGATCGCCTCACCCATTTTCATTGCCACTTCGGTCAGTGCTTGGGTTTTGGCCTCAATATCCGCCAGATCATTACCCTCTTTTGCCACTTTTAAGGCATTGATCGTGCTCTCAATATTACTCTTAACATCACCCTCAAGCTTATCACCATACTCTTTTAAGGAGCGTTCTGTGGAGTAAATCAGCGAGTCGGCATTATTTTGCGCATCAATCAACTTACGGCGTTTGGTATCCTCTTCCGCATTGGACTCCGCCTCATTGACCATCCGCTGGATCTCATCTTCAGAGAGTCCTCCTGAAGCCTGAATCTTAATCGACTGCTCTTTACCGGTCCCTTTATCTTTTGCAGAGACATGCACAATACCGTTGGCATCAATATCAAAGGTGACTTCAATCTGCGGCATACCACGAGGTGCAGGCGCAATGCCCACCAGATCAAACTGACCCAGTAGTTTATTATCCGAGAACATCTCCCGCTCACCCTGAGCCACCCGGATGGTCACAGCCGACTGATTATCTGCTGCTGTGGAGAAGACCTGCGACTTTTTCGTAGGAATGGTGGTATTCTTCTCAATCAGCTTGGTGTAAACACTGCCCAAGGTCTCAATACCTAAGGAGAGCGGTGTTACATCCAGCAGCAGAACATCTTTCACATCACCTTTTAAGACACCACCCTGAATTGCCGCACCAATCGCGACCACCTCATCCGGATTCACCCCTTTATGGGGCTCTTTACCAAAGAAGTCCGCCACTTTTTTCTGGACTAAGGGCATCCGGGTCATTCCCCCCACTAGAATCACCTCATCCACATCACTGGCAGAAACCTTCGCATCTTTGAGCGCCACCTGGCAGGGTTTGAGGGTACGTTCCACCAGATCACTCACCAAAGATTCCAGCTTCGCCCGACTCATGGAGACATTAAGATGTTTCGGACCACTGGCATCCGCGGTGATAAAAGGGAGATTGACATCGGTCTGGGTGCTGCTTGAGAGTTCAATCTTTGCTTTCTCTCCCGCCTCTTTCAGGCGTTGCAAGGCCATACTATCTTTACGAAGATCGATACCGTTCTCTTTTTTGAACTCGTCGGCCAGATAGTTGATCACCGCATTATCAAAATCTTCCCCGCCTAAGAAGGTATCACCATTGGTGGCTTTCACCTCAAACACACCATCACCGATCTCTAAGATCGAGACATCAAAGGTGCCACCACCCAGGTCATAAACCACAATGGTCTGTCCAGCCTTTTTATCCAGACCATAAGCCAGTGCCGCCGCGGTGGGCTCGTTGATCACCCGCAAGATATTTAAACCAGCAATACGACCGCCATCTTTGGTGGCCTGCCGTTGGGCATCGTTAAAGTAAGCCGGTACCGTTACTACCGCATCGGTCACCTTCTCACCCAACCGCTCCTCGGCGGTCTCTCTCATTTTTTGCAGAATAAAAGCAGAGACCTCTGAGGGACTCATTTTTTTACCATCGGCATCCACCCAGGCGTCGCCGTTATCCGCACGAACAATACCAAAAGGCACCGTATCGATATCCTTTTGGGTCATGGGATCATCGAAACGACGACCGATCAACCGTTTAATGGCAAAAAGGGTGTTTTTAGGATTGGTGACCGCCTGACGTTTGGCCGCCTGGCCCACCAGACGTTCGCCCTTATCTGTGAATGCGACCACTGAAGGGGTTGTGCGTGCGCCTTCGCTGTTCTCCAGCACCTTAGGCTCACCCCCTTCCAGAACGGATACGCAGGAGTTCGTTGTTCCCAGGTCAACGCCGATAACTTTTCCCATGACCTCTATTTCCTCACTTTGATGCAAATTCTTAAAATAGATCTATTCTATTGATCAAGCCTTTTTAAAATAAGCCTATCGTATCGTTATCTTAAAGAAGGCTGGTTAGCAGATGACGATTTTGCTTTCGCTTTGGCATATTGGTGTTCAAAACGGTTTTGTCAAGAACCAAGCTCGATTTTCAAAACAGTTTTTTCAAAAAAAACACACAACGATGCATTCACGTTTTCTCTTCATCCGCTTCATTCGATTGATCGACCTCAGGCTTTTTAGAGATCGCCACCATGGCGGGCCGCAGCAGACGCCCATTGAGCGCATAGCCGGTCTGCATCTCCTGAACCACGGTTCCTGCATCCACTTGATCATCTTCGATCTGTGTCATCGCCTGATGCCAGTTGGGATCGAACGCCTTTTGCAGCGCTTCGATACGTACAATACCATTCTTTTCAAAAACACGCCGCAACTCATTTTGGATCATGATCACGCCGTCTTGCAGCGGTTTAATCGCTTTCTGCTCCTTTTTCCCCAAAGCAGCGCTCGATTCTACCGCACCTAAAGCCCGCTCCATATTATCCGCGACCGAGAGCAACTCTTTCGCAAAGCCCTCCACCGCAAATTTCTTCGCACGCTCTTTCTCACGCACCATTCTCTTGCGCAGATTCTCCATCTCCGCCATCAGACGAAGTTGGCCATCTTTTCCTTGCTTCAGCGCCTCTTCAAGCTCTGTAACACGTGCTTTCAAAATCTCCTCCTCCGAAGGTTTCTCCTCTTCCGGCGTGGTTTGATCCTCTTGAGCAGCGTCTTCTGATTGGCCTTCTTGCGCTTCTGTTTCGGTCTTAGGCGGCATATCGTTGCCATTCGATTCCTGGGGAGGCTCCTGAGCAGGCATCTCTTCTTTGGCTTCCTCTATTTTATTCTCACTCATGGGTCGCATTCCCTCAAAAAAAACGAACCGGGTTTAAAAATGTAAAAAAATTTCAAATCAATACTGCCGCACAGCATAAAACCCAATGTTTTTCTCTGTCAAGTCCCGCACAACAGATCGACGTTTTTTCTCGCTCATTATCATAATCACCTACAGCTTGGCACCACTGCTTAAAAAACATTCAGATGAAAAATTGTCTAAAAATTTTCGCAAAGAGAAAACATAAAGCAGAGACAAACACAAAAAAAGCGGGCACCATCCCGCTCTTTTAATGACCACAAAAGCTATGCATTTAAAAACCATACACTGAGCGATAACGACACCCTTCAAACAGGATTACCATAAAACAGCGCTACAGAACCGCCAGTTTTTTTTGCGGGTTTTCCTGGTGCTGCGCTAAAATATGGCGCACCGGAGCAAAAGTCCTCCGATGTTGCAAGCTTGGTCCCAAACGCATCAGTTGACGCTTATGCTCCACTGTACCATAGCCACGATTACGCTCCCAGCCAAACCCTGGAAATCGTAAGGAGAGCTTAGCCATCCAGCGGTCACGCACCACTTTGGCCAGCACCGAAGCCGCTGCAATCGAAGCAGACTTACGATCCCCCTGAATCATGGGCTCACCGGGTGCAGGCAAAGGATAGGGCAGATCGCGGCCATCCACTAAAATATAGTCCGGTCTTTGCTTTAAGCGCATCACCGCACGCTGCATTGCCAGCAAACTTGCCCGGCGAATATTCATCTGATCGATCTCTGCGACCGAAGCGTAACTGACCGCATAACTGCTGGCATGACGATAGAGCCAACCATAGATATTCGCTTTTTGCTTCAACGAAAGCTTTTTAGAGTCTTTAAAACCAGGATTGTGCTGTAACGCATGCGGAGGAAGAATCACGGCCGCCGCCACAACAGGCCCCGCCAGAGGACCGCGCCCCACCTCATCAACACCACAGACAGAAGCGTAGCCTGAGCACCAAAGCGCCTTCTCCCGTTCCCATCCGGCTAAATCCTGCGTTTTTGCAACCATAAAGCTTCAAACCAATCGATCACAGAGCAGGGATTACCAACTCCGCTTCTCTTTAATCCGGGTCGCCTTACCGGAACGTCCACGCAGATAGTAGAGTTTGGCACGACGCACATCACCCCGGCGTGTCACCTCAATTTTATCTACCTTAGTAGAGTAGAGCGGGAAAATCCGTTCCACCCCCTCCCCCATGGAGACTTTACGTACGGTAAATGAGGAGGAGAGGCCATTGTTGTGGCGACCAATACAGACCCCTTCAAAAATCTGAATCCGCTCCCGTGTCCCCTCGACCACACGCACATGCACACGCAAGGTATCGCCCGCTGAAAAATCAGGCGCTTCACGGGTGATCTGTGATTGAGCAAACTGCTGTAATGTATTCATGAATCCTTCCTTGTGATTGCAACAGCTTCGCTGTTTAAAATGACAATCAATCTCAATCCTAAAACAATTTATAAAGCGTGCTACCAACGCATGATCAGGCATTAAGCAGCGTCTCTAATAAGGCGGAGACCACACGTTTTTCTGCCCGACTTAAATTCGCAAGATCAATCAGATCGGGGCGTCGAATCATGGTTTGCATCAAAGCCTGACGCCGGCGCCAGGCGTTAATCTGTTCATGGTGTCCCGAACGCAGTACATCAGGAACGGTTAATCCCGTTTTAAGTGT
Organism: Magnetococcales bacterium HHB-1; assembly: GCA_052043475.1. Taxonomy (GTDB): domain Bacteria; phylum Pseudomonadota; class Magnetococcia; order Magnetococcales; family JBQGBW01; genus JBQGBW01. Next base: position 12,430 of record JBQGBW010000027.1, on the reverse strand, counting down.
TGCAGGGCGTGTATAGTGAGGATAATCAAGCAGGCCATCCATAAAGGAGTCCTGCGTGGCACTGGCGGCATCCCCTAAAACACCTGGCAGAAGACGGGTCACCGCATCCACCACCGCCATCGCCACCAACTCACCACCGGTGAGCACAAAATCCCCTAAAGAGAGTTCTTCATCCACGGACGCTTTGATAAAACGTTCATCAACCCCCTCATAGTGACCACAAACCAGAATCACATGGGACCGCTCCGCCAATCGCTTTGCATCACACTGGGAAAAACGGCTCCCCTGAGGAGAGAGGTAGATCACACGGCCAGGGCCTGACTCTTTTACCGTAGACGCCAAGGCCGCATCCAGCACATCGGCCTTCAACACCATACCAGGACCACCACCAAACGGTGTATCATCAACCTGCCTACGTGGCCCGACACCAAATGTGCGAATATCCTGGAATTTAATGCAGATCTGTTTTCGTTCCAGAGCCCTTTTGATGATCGAGTGATCAAAGGGCGATGCAAACATCTCCGGAAACAGGGTTAGAATTGAAAATTTCACCCTACATTCCCGGTAGTAGATGAACCTGTAGAATACGCTGCTCCAGATCCACCTCAAGCATCACATCATCGATCATCGGCAGCAACCGCTCTTCTCCGTTAAGATCTTCAACCACCAACACATCGTTTGCACCGGTGGGAAAGATCGATGCCACCACACCAATCTTTTCCTCTTTATCGGAGATCACCTGACAGCCAATCAGATCGCCATAATAATAGTGATCCTCCTCAATCTCAGGAAGATAACTTCGTGGAACCCACACCTCTACGCCAAACAGTGCTTTTGCTTGATCCAGATCCGTGACCTCTGAAAGCTGAACAACCACTCCAGGACCATGCCGCCGTCCTTTGATCAATTGATGTTTTTTTAAAACCTGATTTTCAGAGCCAAGCCACCACCAGGGAAAAGAGAGAATATTTTCAGGCAGTTCAGTCAATGCCTGTACACGCATCTCGCCGCGCACACCAAAGCTTCCCATAATTTTACCAACCAGAAGCTCAGGCGACTCTTCAAGGTCTCTACAATCCTCAGACCATTGAAGCGGGCGCGGATCGTCAAGAACCGACACCTCATTGAATGCGTCATCTCCCATTCCAGTCAAGGTTACGCTTCCTCTTTCATCGGCTCTGCTGCCGCGGCTTCCTTGAGCTGATCGAAATCTTTAATCAGTCGTGTAACCACATCCGAAGGTTTGGCCCCTTTAGAAATCCAGTGATCCACACGATCCCGCACCAGTGAAATCCGCTTCTCGCCCTTCTGATTGGGATCATAGGTGCCAATCTTCTCAAGAAAACGGCCATCACGGGGCATGCGCCGATCCGCGGCGACGACAGCATAAAAAGGTCTTTTTTTCGATCCACGCCGTTGCAGGCGAATTTTTACAGCCATTGAACATCCTTCCAGGCTTAATTTTTTGCTGCATAAAATCATCAATGAAGCAGCAAAGGAATCTATCTTAGAAATCGCAGTATTGTATAAAAACCATCGGCTGCGTCAAGCAAAAATCGTCTTTTCTGCTGAGAAAAAAGAGTTCCGCCTAAAACAGCGTTCATTTTATCCGCCAGATAGAGCCGCTATTTAAAGGGGAGTTTAGGCAATCGCCCTTTTAAACCAGGCATATTTTTTAACCCCTCTAAATCGGGCATTCCGCCCCCCAGTCCTCCTAACATATTACCCATATTGGGCATACCAGGCATTCCCGGCATCCCGCCGCGCATAAAGCCTTTTTTACCCATTTTGCCAAGACGCTTCATCATTTTCTGCATTTTGACAAAATCTTTCAGCAACCGGTTGACCTCCTGTACTGAAGTGCCCGACCCCTTTGCAATACGCCGTTTACGTGAAGCATTAATAAGAGGATGACGCTGACGCTCCTTAGGCGTCATGGAGAGGATAATCGCTTCCATCCGCTTGATGCTGTTATCATTAACCATATCCTCCTTACCCTTCATCATTTGCGACATGCCCGGAATCATTCCCACCAGATCACCTAAAGAGCCCATCTTTTGGATCTGTTGCAGCTGCACCAGGAAATCCTCCAAGGTAAGCTTCTGCTTGAGCATGCGCTCCTGCATGCGGACGGTCTCCTCCATATCCACCTTTTCCATGGCGGTTTCAACCAGGGTGAGCACATCGCCCATCCCCAGAATCCGGGAGGCCACCCGATCCGGGTGAAAAGATTCTAAGCCATCCAGCTGTTCTCCTGTACCTAAAAATTTAATCGGCTTACCGGTCACCTGACGGATGGAGAGCGCCGCGCCACCTCTTGCATCACCATCGGTTTTTGAGAGCACAACACCGGTGATATTGAGACGCTGATCAAACTGTTCAGCAACAGTTACCGCATCTTGTCCGGTCATAGAATCGGCAACCAGCAGAATCTCAATCGGATTCACGCCTTTTTTAACCGCTTCTAACTCCGCCATCAATGTCTCATCAATATGGAGTCGTCCGGCGGTATCCAAGAAGAGCAGATCATAGCCCCCCTGCTTGGCCGCCGCATAAGCCTGACGGGCGATCTCTGGGGGCGCCATATTTTTATCAGTAGGAAAAACATCGGCACCGGCTTGTTCTCCTACCGTGGCCAATTGGGCAATCGCAGCGGGACGATAGATATCCAAAGAGGCCAGCATGGCCCGTTTTTTCCACTGTTTTTTAAGATAATGCGCCAACTTACCTGTGGTTGTGGTTTTTCCTGAGCCCTGCAATCCCACCATCAAGACCACAGCAGGAGGCTGTTGCGAGAGATCAAGACGTTCATTGCTCTCCCCCATGAGCTCTACCAGTTCATCATGCACTACCTTAATCAGTTGCTGTCCTGGTGTCAGAGAACCAACAACCTTAACCCCTACCGCCTTCTTACGAACCGACTCAATAAATGCCTTAACCACCTTAAAGTTAACATCAGCCTCTAACAGCGCAATACGCACATCACGCAGGGCATCCTTGATATTGCTCTCACTTAAGGCACCGCGTCCCCGCAGTTTTTTGACCACACCTTCAAAGCGATTAGAAAGATTTTCAAACATCTGTTAACTCCAGGAAAATATCACGCATTCTAAAAAATAAAAAATACCCTGTAAGATCACTTCTCTAGCGCACCACCTCTTAAACTCCACTCCACCATGGAGCCATCGAAGAGGCGGACATTTTTATAGCCTAAATGACGCAACAGCGCCCAGCTATGTGCGGCTCTATGGGCAGTCTGACAGTAGAGAACAATCGGCGTATCCTGATTTTCAAGCCCCAACGACTGATACATGGATTTTAACGTCTCCTCTGCTTTGAGCAGAGGATCATTCTTCCCACGCAGCGTCTCCACCCAATCCAGATGTTTGGCGCCAGGAATATGGCCCCACGGCGGTTTGGCTGTGGCACCACGATACTCCGCAACCGTGCGGGTATCGATGATCACACCTGACTCCTGACCTGAAACAATCTTCTCCACATCCTCCCGACTGGCCAGCCACTGAAGATCTTCATTCACCTCAGGCGGTGAGGCCGGAGCCAATGTCGGCGAGGCTCCAGAGACCATCGGCTTCTGCTGCTGATACCAAGCAGCTAACCCACCATCTAAGATGGAGATATTATGCCACCCCAGCGTATGCAGTGTCCAGACAAGTCTTGAGGCATCACATCCACCAGCCACATCATAAGCGACAATATCCAGTGATTTATTCCACCCCAAATGCCCCAGCAACTGTTGGAGTTGCGTGGTTGCTGGCCGCATGGCAGGCAAGCCTGACTGCATCGCCACAATCGCGGACATAGGTAATAAATGCGCCCCAGGTAGATGAACACGATAAAAAACCGTATCCCCTCCCACCTGAACCACCCTTAAGTTGTCATCTTCCAAACGACTTTCCAACCATTCGGTTGAAACAAACAGAGATTTCTCCTCCATCCCTCGCCTTTAACCTCACTTGATAACGCTCTATAACTTCTATAAAACGTCGATCTTTAAGCTATTGATCGTCACCATAATCGGCATCATAGACCACCCGAAACCCAAAAGAGTTTCTCTGTAGATCCGCCTCGGAGTTATTCCTAAACGCACATCTTCCCGTGGTAGACAGACTATTAAACGCACCACCACGTAGTGATTTTACCGTACCCGGCCCCCGGTTTTCTGGATTTTCATCACCATCCGTAATTTGTCGCTCATAAAAATGCGCATCCCAGGTATCAAGACACCACTCCCAGACGTTACCGCACATATCCTCCAGACCAAACGCATTCGTACCCGAAGGACAGCTTCCCGCCGGCGTTGTGGTTGGAGAGACATTATTAATATTGGCCCGCAATGCGCCCGGTTCTTCATCACCCCAAGGGTAGATCGGACTATGCTCCGCCCCCCCTTTTGCAGCATACTCCCACTGTGCTTCGGTGGGTAGGCGTCCACCAACCCGTGCCGCATAGGCTTTCGCATCATGCCAGGTTACCCCCACCACCGGATGGTCATCAATACCAAAGGTGGGATCATTGAGCAGTGGTGCATGGCGATAACCGGTGGTCTCCAAAAAGCGGCGGTACTCCTGATTGGTAACCGGCTGAACATCCATTTTAAACGCCTTCATCGAGACCCTTCTAGGCGGCGACTCATTATCATTAAAACCCCGCGAGCCCAGTTGAAACTCACCGGCTGGAATTAAAACCTTCCTGCTGTTGGAGTGCACCACAGGCATTGTTTCATGCAACGTACACCCCTTAAGGGCACTTTGCAGTTCAGCAATGCTCTGAGGCCGTGCGGATGCATTGTAACGCATCAACTGCATGATAATACGGTCCAGCATCGGCGGTACGGCGGCACAAAACTGACTTGGTGCCGGAATATGCTGCCGATCCATGGCATCAAAGAGTTCTCGCGCCTTCTCCACCATACCCGCTCTTCTCATCACCACATCTTTCAGTGATACGCCCCCTTCACGCAGTACCTTCGAGACTGAAACAGGAGCCACCCGATTGGTAAAAAGCTCATAGGCGATCATACCCACGGCAAAAAGATCCGCCTGCACCCCCACCAATCCTGGATCAACCAACTGTTCCGGTGCCATATACTTGGGCGTACCCTCCACACCAGAGGGTTTAGGATCGGAGTGAAACATGGCAATGCCAAAATCCATGATCACCACATTGCCCTCTTTACCACGCCTTGTATCCACAAAAAGATTATCCGGCTTCAGATCCCGATGGATCACCTGCGAATGGACCACAGCCAGTGCATCAACCAGATTTTTAAAAATTTGCAGACGCTCTGCGGCGGTCCCCCAAAGATCATGATGATGCTCTTTTAACCACTGGGTTAATTCAATCCCCGCGATCACATCCATCATAATGCCATTGCCCTCTTGCCCCACATAGAGGTCGTGGATCGAGCAGACACATTTATCACGCAACCTTCTGGAGATACGCACTTCATTACGCATCCCCCGAAGAATTTTTTTATTGGTCTGGTATTGAGGCTTTAAAATTTTAAATGCCACATCGCACTGCAACCAGGTATCTCTGGCCCGGTGAACCACAGCCGAAGCCCCTTCACCCAATTTTTTCCATTCTTGAAAACGCCCTGTACTCATCAACAGCTCCCCTTGGGAAAAAGGCTTTTTGATCCTTTATCTCTTGTCAACCGTTGACACCCACCGTGACAACCGTGACTCTCTTAAAAAATAGATGTAAAAAAATAAAAAAATTCCTTACCAGGATGACGCCATGTTGTCTATCCTTCTTCATGCCGCCGTCTCTTTGTTTTTCCTGATGAACCTCAAGCGATACGCCTGAACCAAAATGAAATCCAATCGTTTGCTCTCTGTTTTTATCACTCTTTTGTTCTCTTGTCTCCTACAATCTCAATCGGCTTTCGCTTATCGTGGACTTTTTAAATCACTCTGTTACTGGCCTGAAGGAAAACTGCGCGTCTTCTATGACCCCACTTTAGCCCCCACTCAAGTGGATCCCAATAGACTCCCCTCTCTCTTAAAAAAAGCGAGTATTCCGTGGCAGAAAGCCAGCCCCATTAAAGTGTCCTTTGCCGGCCGCACAAAAAAAAGCCTTACACAGATCCCTCAAGGTTCTGTTCTACTGCGATGGGCGGATCAGAGCTATGATGGCATCGGTGGATGTGTCTGTCGTCGTACCCTGACTAAAAAACAACCAAAAAATGCAGGTTACTGTGTTCGTGGCGAAATTAAAATCTCTAATCGTAAACCCTGGCATTACAAAGGGGGCGAAAAAGCGCTCAGCAAATATCTTACCCACGAACTTGGTCACGTCTTAGGCTTAGGACACTCCGACCGCCCCTACTCCATTCTCTTTGCCAATCCCTACAGCAATATTGACCATCTTACACCCGATGATGTTGCAGCCATACAAGCGATCTATGGTAAACCAAAAACACCTTACCACGCCCCCACCCATCATCCCAGTCTAAAAAAACATCCGCGCACAAAAATCCCCGACGTCACCCTCTATACATTAAATGCGCCCAACTCCAGCGCACTCTCCAGCTTGAAAACCGCCTATCCTCCGCATACCGGTCCTTTAGGCATCAAAATTTATCATCAAAACTTTCCTATTCATCAACCGCTTAAACTCACCATTCTCGATCCATTTAATCATATCCGGCGCCAAGTCTCCCTCAAGATTAACCACCCCAACGGTCGCATCACCAATGCACCAGTGACCACCATTCAGGAGCTTAAAACTACACCAGGACAGTGGCGCTTCATTGGGGAGACCGAAGGCTATACCCTCTTCAATAAACCCTTCGACAGCCACAGTCCCGATCCCTTCAATAAACCCCCGTTAGCCACTCTGAAACTCTCCACCCAAAGAGGCGTTACTCCTCTCACCCTTACCGCTGAACTCTGGGTGCGTGATCCTGAACAGGATCGGATCACCGTCTTATGGCACACCCCTGAGGAGGGCACAATCCGTCAAAAAGGCAACAGATGGGGCAATTTTTTCCAACAGAAAATGACGCTCACCCAACCCGGTAAAGCGCTCCTGTTTGTTGAAATTGATGATAGCGCGCCGCTCTATAAGGATGAAGGTCCGGGTTTCCGCCGCCTCTTTCGCCGTGAGATCACCGTTCTCCCACCACAAAAGCCGCTCTTCTAAAGCGCTTCTCTCATAAGTTTCAAACAGATAATCGAATATAACACACAAACCATTTAAAAACTTACAAGTTTCATACCCTAAAAAAAGATCCTCAAAAAAATATTCAGTCGCTTCTCCCCCTACCTTTAGCACAGCTCTTGCATTCTTCTCCACCAACACGATTTTTTATCGTTTACATAAGGCCATTTTTGAATAAGTAAAGAATAGAGGTGGAACATGTTTGAAAAAGACCTAGAAGCACTTCAAGCCCAAGTGAATGAGCTGGTTAACTGGCGTCAGGGCACCGATCAGACCATTCTCACCATTGCAACCGATGTCCCGGATCTGATTAATCGTATCCGTCGCATCACAGAATTGCTCATTGATGTGGATAAACGGGTCACCTCCGTGATCAATACCAACGTTCTGTTGATGTCCGTCTTTCTGCGCCACGGTAACTTTAATGAGCGCGGCATCACCAGCGATCTGCAAGAGATTTTAAATACGCCTGAAGTGCAGGCCAATAAAAATATGCATCCACAAATTTCAGCCTTTCTACGCATCTTTGAGCCCGCCCAAAGATTACAAAATGTGGATGAAGCACCACGCCCTGAAGCCCTCAACTAGGCTTATGTTTTTTTCAGATACTGAAAAAAAGAGAAACCGACATTTTTTAAGATGTCGGTTTTTTTATTTAATGCCTTTGTAAAAACAAGTATTTCAATTTAAGAAAATTCCACAACAAGCTCCTTCCCCAAGGCTTGTGCAGCCTTCTCAAGAAGGTGGAGCGTAACCGTATGATTATCAGGATCCATAAGATTTTCAACGTCTACACGCTTGCTATCCATACGTTGAGCCAATTGATCCACATCCAGATTTAAAGCATTCATCTGATCCTGGATCTGAAGAATGAGCAATTGTTTCAGTGCACCACGACGTACATCTTGGGCCATACCCTCTTCCTCAAGAAAACTCTGCAAAGAAGAACCTATATGTGTCATCCACCATCTCCTAACTGTTTTTGTCGTCTTCGGACAACCTGCAAATCCGTTTGCGGCGTTTTCTGTGATTTTTTTATAAATCCATGTAAAAGAACCAAATGATCCTGAGCAACAGAAAAGAACACCCTGACAATACGCTGCGCTAAGGTAACACGCAACTCCCATAAACCGGGCGCCATTTTTCTAACCATCGGCAGACCAAGAGGCCAACGATATTCCAGTAACTGTAATGCTTGGCCAATGGCTTTTTTATCGGATTGAGGCAACGATCTCAACCAATCCCGCACCGGTTCTGCACCTGAATCAGAACAGAAAAAGACAACACTTTTTTTCTTTAATGTGGACATAAAATTGAATTTAAAAAATGAAATTTCTCACGCTATGACAGACCACTGTATCAATCGATTAAGCCATAACATAAAATCATGATTCATTATACCTAAATGCAAATTTGATATCTATAAATAAGCATAATCTCCATCCAGATGTTTCCTCTCACCACCTCTTCCGGTACACTGTTTAGGAGAAAAACGATGCAGTGCATCACCGGTTTACCGCAACAGTTCGAGGCCCGAAATTATCATGAAACCTGGTCATGTCGTTATCGCCCAAGGAGGCGGTCCCACCGCAGTGATCAACCAATCTTTAGTTGGTGCTGTATTAGAAGCACGCAAATTCCCCCAAGTCCAGCGTGTCTATGGTGCACTACACGGGGTGCAAGGCATTGTCAATGAAGACTTTCTGGATCTCAGCCAAGAGACAACCCATAACTTGGAGATGATCGCCAGAACACCCAGTTCCGCCTTAGGCTCCACCCGCGATAAACCCGACAGCAAATATTGCGAAGCGATCTTTCGCGTACTTAAAGCCCATAACATCCGCTACTTCTTCTATATTGGCGGCAACGACTCCTCCGATACCCTACGCATTGTGCAGGAGTTCGCTAAAAAAAGCCAATATGAGATCATCACCGTCCATATACCTAAAACCATCGATAACGATCTGGTGATCAACGACCACTGCCCCGGCTACCCTTCGGCGGCCCGTTTTGTCGCCAGCGCTTTCTCTGGAGTCAATCTGGATAACCGTGCCATTCCTGGCGTCTATATCGGTACCGTGATGGGGCGCCACGCCGGTTTTCTCACTGCCGCCTCTGCATTGGGACGCATTGAACGCGATGATGGCCCACACCTGATCTATCTTCCTGAACGCAATTTTGAGATTTCCCGTTTTCTACAGGATGTCAAAGCCATCTATGATCGTTTAGGACGCTGTGTGATTGCGGTCTCCGAGGGTATCCATGATGATCAAGGCACACCCATTGTCACCAAAATGCAACAAAAAGTGGAACACGATGCCCACGGCAACATCCAACTCTCAGGAACTGGCGCGCTCGCAGATCTTCTTACCGATACCATAAAAAAAGAGCTTCAGATCAAGCGGGTTCGTGGAGATACCTTTGGCTATCTGCAACGCTCCTTCTTAGGTGTGGTCTCCGATATCGATCAGCATGAAGCCAGAGAAGTGGGTGAAAAAGCCGCCCAATACGCCTTGTGGCATCAAAAGAGCGGTACAGTCACCATCCACCGCACAGGCCACTATGCCGTAGCGTACCGCCTCACACCCTTAGAAGCCGTTGCCGCCAAAACAAAAACCATGAATGATGATATGATTGCTGAGAATGGCATTGATATCACGGATAAATTCCGCCTCTACTTAGAACCACTATTAGGCTCTGGGCGCATGACACCCTACACACTACGCGCACCTGTAGTAGAAAAAATTCTCAATAAATCCTGATCAATCCAACCCACTAAAAAAGGGCGAGACCAAAATCTCGCCCTTTTTTAATCCGATCAATCCAATTTCAAAACAGATCTTAACACTCTGACTCTACTCTTTTTTCTGTTGCGATGCGAGAAATAGATCCAGTTTACGTTCCAGGCGCGACAGTTCATCCTTAATATGCTCGATATTATCCACCGTCTTCTCCCGGGCACTCCCATAACGCTCCTGATTCTCCTGCTCTTTAACCGCCGCCATGGCATCCACAATGATACCGATAAATAGATTCAGAACCGTAAAGGTTGTCAACACAATAAAAGGAAGAAAGAAGATCCAGGAGTAGGGGTAGAGTTCCATAACCGGCCGCACAATCCCCATAGACCAACTCTCTAAGGTCATCACCTGAAAGAGGGTATACATCGATTTACTGATTGAACCAAACCAGTCGGGAAAATCACCCCCAAAGATTGAAGTTGCCATCACCGAACAGATATAGAATACCAGCAGTAATAATCCACCCACAGAGCCCACACCAGGAATAGCCAGCAACATACCCGCCACCACACGGCGCATGGAGTGAAAACTGGTAATCAGACGGAAAACCCTGAGCACCCGGAAAGCCCGCAGAATGGAGAGACCATCTTGTGTGGGAATCAGCGCAATACCCACCACTAAAAAGTCGAAGACATTCCATCCCGAACGAAAGAATCCTAGGCGATAAACGATAAATTTAAAAACAATTTCTAAAATAAAAATAATTAAACAGAGTGTATCTAACCAATCAAGGATAACATAGGCAATATCTGGAAATCCTTTGGTGATCTGGAGCCCCAAAACGGCCGCATTGATCATGATGACAATAATGATAAAGTTTTTAAAACGGCTATCTTCGATAAACGCGCGCAAGCGATCAATCTGGCTCATCTTTTTTAATCCAAAGAGCATAAAAAGCGGACTTTTTTTACCAAGCAATGCAACAAAAAAATGCATCGCCCATGCTCTATTTTGTAGCATTTTTTCTTTTGATCCGCCAGGGCTATTAGACACACAAATCGCAGGATCAAAGGAACAAAAAAAAAGCCACGCCTAAAATAATTATCAGGAATGGCTCTTGAAAAGATTTCTCTTTAATCAACGCAGATCTTATTGCGTTATACGATCACCTTCGCCCACAAAAATAGGCTCACCCATTTCACGGAACTCAAAGTTGTTCAGCACCCGGATACCGTTGATATCCAGAACACGCAGCGCATCCTCGGAATCGACACGATTCTCAACGATATCAAAACGTGCACCATAGCGCTCTTGTACCCGTACGGTGGGGATTTCAAAAGCGATGTAACGGGTCACACCCTTTTCAGCCAATTGCTCACGCGCCTGATCACCCTGCATGCCACAGGTCAATTTTGTGATCACCAACAGCGCACCATGACCACTCATGATGATATAGGATCGAATCATCAGCACATACTCCAAAATAAAAAATCACAGTTAACAGCGCTTTCATCATAACATGAAAAACGCATCATTCGACTAAATTTGATATAAAATAGCAACAATACCTGACACCAGCGCATCTCACCAGGCCAATTCTGCACACCCGGTTGATTAAGAACGGCCATCTATGGTAAGAAGAGAGCAGTCCCTTATGCGTTTTTGAATACGCTGATGAATAGATGTATTCTTAAAACAATTTTTCATCCGTTGCAACACTTCACAGGTAACCACAGCCAAAGATGTCTATTCAACCCGATGTTGTCAAACATGTCGCCAATCTGGCGCGGCTCAATATCACCGATGAAGAGACCACCGCACTCACCGGTCAACTCTCCAATATTCTCAATCTGATGACCCAACTTAACCAACTGGATACAGAAACGATTGAGCCCATGTCCCACGCCGTGGCCATGGAGATCCCGGAACGCGAAGATAAGGTCACCAACACCGATCAGCGCGAACAGATGCTGGCCAATGCCCCGGACTCTGAAGCCGGCCATTTTCGTGTTCCTAAAGTGATCGAATAATATACTCATCAATCAATATTCTGGAGAAAATGCTGTGGCCCCCCATCAATGGACCCTCACCCAAGCCACCGAAAAACTGCGCAAGGGCGAAATTTCCGCCAAAGAACTCACCCAATCTCTGTTGGACCGTATTGCACAACGCGATAAACAGGGCGAGAAGGCAATCAATGCGTTTGTCACCCTTGATGCCGAAGGCGCAATCAAAGCTGCTGAAAAGGCCGATCAAAAAATTGCCCAAGGGATCGATCAACCGCTCTTAGGTGTTCCAATCGCCCATAAAGATCTCTTCTGCACCAAAGATCTCCGCACCACCTGTAGCTCCCGTATGCTACACAACTTTATTCCCCCCTATGATGCCACAGTCACCACCCGCCTTAAAGAGACCGGTGCGGTGATTCTTGGCAAAACCAACATGGATGAGTTCGCCATGGGCTCCTCCACCGAAACCTCCTGGTTTGGCAATACCCGTAACCC
>JBQGBW010000026.1:0-46430 GCA_052043475.1 Magnetococcales bacterium HHB-1 | reverse complement strand
AACCCCGTCGCGCGGTCGCACTGTTTCGTAAGGCCGCCCAACAGGGACATGTGAATGCACAGTATAATCTGGCGCTGCTTCTGGCGCAGGGCATTGGGGGAGAAAAAGATCCTGTTCAGGCGATCCGCTGGTTAAAAAAATCAGCACAGCAAGGTTTTGCTGACGCTCAAAATAATTTGGGTGTATTCTATCTGGAGGGCAGAGGTGTTCCTCAAAACTATGAACAGGCTTTAGAGTGGTTCCATAAAGCGCGGGAACGCGGCAATGTGGATGCCCTGTTTAATATCGGGGTCATGTATGATCGCGGATTAGGTGTTAAAGCCGACTTTGCAGAATCTGTACGCTGGTACTGGAAAGCCGCTGAAGCGGACTCTCCTGGAGCACAGTTTGTAATCAGTGGTATGTATGCCAGTGGCTTAGGACGGCGTTACGGCTTTCCTTACGATCTAAAAAAAGCCGCAATATGGCGAGAAAGGTCGGCTAAAGGGGGATGGGTTCCTGCCCAACTGGCCATGGGGCATCGGGCTTTGAAAAAATCGGCCACCACACCCGCTTTAAAAAAAGAGGCCGAGCACTGGTTCTCCCTCGCTGCTCAAACCGGTGCACCAGAAGGGCAGTATGCCTTAGCAATGCTCTACCTTGAAGAGAATGGAAAGAGGGAGTACTCTCCAGAAATGCGCCATGAACAGGCGCGGGCAGAAAAACTGTTATATCACGCAGCGCAATCGGGTTTACCAGAAGCCAGTTACCAGATGGGACTGTTGCTGGAGAGAAGATCGGCGTTAAAAAAAGAACGCATAACAAATAAAAACAACGCTCTATTCTACTTTACCCAAGCGGCTGAAAGAGGATTGGCCCAAGCGCAAGAACGCTTAGGACTGCTCTATGCCGATGGACGCGGCGTGGATCGAAACTACCAAAAAGCAGAATTTTGGTTGAAAAAAGCGGCATTACAGGGAAAAATCCGTGCTCAATACAGTCTGGCTTTGATCCATGCCGAGGGCTTAGGGACCGCTCAGGATTTTCATAAAGGATATCTCTGGGCCCATTGGGCCGCTTCACGGCAAAAAGGAGGCTCTTCTGAGGAGAGAAGAGAGGCACAACGTATCGAAAGCGCCATCCGCTCCATGATGCCCCCAGATATGTTGAGTGAAGCGCGTCAACGGGCTAAAACCTGGCGACCTTAACATTTTTTAATCTATTTTTTATGGGATTGACAAAAATGGAACAGTCCGAAGAGCGTAGTCGTGGTATCGTTGAACGCGTTACAGCGCCCCCAGAGATTGCGCGAATTCTCAAAGCAGGGGTGGTGGAAAACGCCCTGCTGACACTGACGATCCCAAAAGATGAAACCGCCGGAACATACTACTCGCTTTTTACATGTAAAAATGGCAACCTAGGGGAACGACACTCCCTGCTGATCTCCTATCCAGGAGATAAAACCTTTGTCCATAAAATGGCGGCGGCACCTAAAATCACCTTAAACTTTGCCATCAGCGGTTATCTTATCCGTTTGGATAGCCGTTTTAAGAAGGTGGTTAAGGCGGGTGGCGTGCCGCTTTTGCGTCTGCACTTTCCCAAGACGCTCTTTGCAACCAAAAGCCGTGAGAAAAGATCACGGGTTCCCTGCTACCGCGAAGTTCTTGCCGTACTGCGTCGGCGCAACCATCGACCGATGGAGACAAAAATTTTTGAGTTGGGAGAGGAGTGGCTGTCGATTATGCTCCAGGCCAAAGGCGCCGCAGAAGGAACACTTTTAGATCCTCCTCGTCTGGGCGTTGGCGACTTCGCCAAGTTAGAGATCCAATACCGCGAAAAAAATGCCTCCTTTGATATTCCTGCAACCGGTGTGGTGCAGTGGAATACACGCCTGATGAACCCTCAGGGGCAGTGGATCGATATCTATCGCGTCAATATTAAACTGATGGCGATTGGCTATAAAACCTCCTATGAGAGCCTGATTGAAAATTTTACCAAAGAGTTTATGCTTCAAAAAGAGACCCCCACAGAGTCTCTGGTTAAAAAAATCATCTGGGAATGTGATTTTCAGAGCGGCGCCATGGAGAAAGAGGCGCCTCAACTCTACGAAGAGATCCGCTCTGGCCAGGTTGAAGCGGTATTAGAAGCCATACCACAGTGGTTAGATAATCCGGCTGTTCTGGTGGATATGGTGCGTGGACTGGAGAAACATGGCAATGCACTGCACTGGCTAAAGGCTTTTGAGCTCTTTTTGAGCAAAGAGGAGACCTCAATGCCCGCCCAGGAACTTCTCTTAGAGGCTTTTCTGGAGCGAAAGAGCTTTGTTCCACTGATGGATCTGGTACGCCTTCTTCCTGAAGATTCCGAACATTTTACAGCCATTGCCAATGTATTAAAAACATTCTCCGGCAATCGTCTGGTGGAGACCATCGGTAAGAGTGTCGATCGCCCTGATGTGCAGTATTTTATTACGCAGATCCTTGTAAACGATGGTGAGTCAGATCACCTTCGTGATGTGCTTCCCTTTTTGAAAAATAATCCCGAAGCCAATCAGATGGTCGCCTGGCGTCTGGTGGATGAAGCAGAAACCATCGAAGACTTCCAACAGCTTATTGTGGTTATCGCCAACCGGATCAAAGGGGATAACTCTGGCGCTATGGCGCTGGTGATGCAACAATATGTGCGCATGGCCTCCGATGAGCAACTTCTAAAGGCATTGGAACTCTACGTTTCCGATCAGGGGAAGGCAGGAGAGGTGGTGGTCGCAGAACTGGTTCATCGACGCAAACCAGAGTTGATGCTCAAAGGGGTGCGCTTTATGAACAGCGATTCAATGGCCTCAATGATCCTGGCCATGGGGATGATACAGCATGCCACATCCAGTCAGGTTAAAGATGCGGCTAAAATGTGTCGCAGCAGTCCACGTGCCAAGCAGATCTTAGAGGCTGGACATGCCCGCACCACAAAAGGCGGCTTTTTCTCTGCAATGAGCAGTCGGAAAGAGTCTCCCCAGGCCAAACAACTTTTAGAAGAGGCCAAAGATACTTACCGGGCGGCACGGCGCTTTATTACAGGAGAGGAGTATGAAGAGGATGATCCTAAAGAGGATTAAACCTTATCCACGCTTAAGTCTCTCTCTTTTTTTGTTTTCTTAATAAAGAGTTATTAAAAATATCCTCTACTCTCTTTTTAAGAAAACAGCTCTATTCGTTTATGCCTTAAAGGGGCTTTCATGGAATTTACGCTCGCCCTGCTCCAGATGAATGCACATGTCGGTGATCTGGAAAAAAATTGTGAAAAAATGCTACACCTGGCACAGGAGGCCAAAAAAAAGGGCGCAGATCTGCTCGCTTTTCCTGAACTGGCCCTCACTGGCTATCCCCCCGAAGATCTTCTGCTCAAACCCCTCTTCTTAGAGCGGCTAGGTGAAGTTAAACAGCGGCTGACCAGCGAACTGGGAGAGATCGGTATTGATGCGGTTTATGGTGCACCAAAACAGGATCAGGGAAGGCTCTTTAATGCGGGCATTCTGGTGCGTGATGGCTGTGAAGAGGGTTTCTTCGCCAAGTGGAAACTACCGAACTATGGCGTCTTTGATGAGCGGCGCTATTTTTACCCTGGTGGTGGTATTCCTATCTTTGATTATAAGGGAATCCCCTTTGGCATTACGGTTTGTGAGGATATCTGGCATCCAGGAGGCGCGCCTTCAGCACTCTCTGAAGCAGGCGCGCGCTGGCTGCTTAATCTCAATGCCTCCCCCTATCATCGGGGTAAGGCGCATGAACGTAAAGAGATTGTTGCCGCCCGCATCCGCGAAATCGATAAGCCGATTGTCTATGTTAACCTGGTGGGGGGACAGGATGAACTGGTATTCGATGGCGGCTCTTTTGTGATGAACCGCGATAAAACACTGGCAGGACGTGGCGCTTTTTTCCGGGAAGATATCCTCTATTTTAAGGTCGCTTTAGTGAATGATGCGGTTCAGTTTAAGGCGTTACCTCCCCCTGAAAGAAGCACAACACCTGAAGCCTGTTCGGTGATCCCTATGCAGAACAGTACTCCTATTGAGGAGATTGGTGAAGTTTATGCGGCACTCTGTCTGGGATTGAGAGATTATGTGCAGAAAAACGGTTTTCAAGGCGTTGTTCTGGGACTCTCTGGTGGAATTGACTCTGCTTTGACCGCTGCGATCTGTGTCGATGCTTTGGGTGCGGATCGGGTGGAGGGGTTGATGATGCCCTCCCCTTACACCTCCAAAGAGAGCCTTGATGATGCCAAGGAGAATGCTGCACGACTTAAGATCCACCTGAGCAATATTCCCATAGGGCCGCTTTTTGACCATTTTAAATCCTCCTTAGAGAGTCGCTTTGCAGGGTGTGATGAAGATGTCACCGAAGAGAATATCCAGCCCCGTATTCGCGCAACGCTCCTGATGGCCATATCCAATAAAAAAGGATTGCTTCTGGTAACAACAGGCAATAAAAGCGAGGTAAGTGTCGGTTATGCCACACTCTATGGCGATATGGCAGGAGGCTACTCTGTCTTAAAAGATGTGCTAAAACAGTCTGTATATCAACTGGCGGAAGCACGAAACCGTTGGGCTAGAGCACGCGGTGAACCCGAACCAATTCCTGAACATATTCTTACCAAAGCGCCTTCGGCGGAGTTAAAACCGGACCAGAAAGATAGCGACTCCCTTCCACCTTATGAGATCCTTGATAAAATTTTGCAATACTATGTTGAAGAGGAGATGGGCTTGCGGGACATTGTAGCCCTTGGAATCGATCCTGAAATCGCTGCTAAAGTGATCTCCATGGTGGATCGCAACGAATATAAACGGCGCCAGGCACCACCTGGTGTAAGGATCACAAAACGCGCTTTTGGTAAGGATCGTCGTTATCCCATCACCAACGGTTTCGCTGTGGTGTGGCCGGAGTAGATTAATGATTTTATTTGGTCTACCCTTAAACGATACTCTATAATTAGCGATTTTACGCACAAAGGATTTAAGGGGGGCGATGCAGAATGATTAAAAAATGGGCTTGGTGTTGTTCCCCAGAAATCGTTCTCTTAAGCTTGATTTTAACATTTCTGGTGGGCTGTGCGACGCAGCAAGATCCTGAATCTCTGCGGCTTTCTGATATCTATCGGCGCAAGGCGAGTGCTTATCTGGCCAAGGGGCAGCCCCGCATGGCGTTGCCTGCTCTGGAGCGAGCAAGAAAACTGACGCCAAAGCGGGCGGAAGTTCTTGCTGAACTTGGTCGTGCTTACGATCTTTTAGGACGCCGGGGACAAGCCTCTCTTGCTCTAGAGAAAGCTTATCGCTTACACCCTGATGACGAGCGCATTATTCATGATTATGCCGCTTCTCTTCTAAAGCGGGATCTTTTAGAACAGGCGGAAAAGATGTTCCAGTTGGCTTTGGAAAAAGCCACATCAAGAGATACCCTTGATGTGATAACATCCGCCTACTTTAACCTCTCTCTGCTCTACAAAAAAAAGGGATTCCCCCTAAAACGGCGGGATGCACTCAAAGAGGTTCTGGCGCTAAATCCTGGGTTTGTTGCGGCACGTCTGGAACTGGCGGACCATTATGACGAATTTAATCAACACCATGAGAAGAAAAACGTACTCAAAGAGGCGCTCTCCTGGACACCAGACCATATCCAAGTTCTAGAGCGATTGGTAAAAATTTATCAGGCGGAGGGAGATCAAGACAAAGTGCGACGACTCAAAGAGCGACTGACGTGGCTTAAACCGCGTTCCGCTGAAGAAAAAGTTAAAGAAAAAAACGAAAGCGTAAAAAAGCGCACTTTACTGGGGATAATAGGGGATGAACAAGCCGGAAAACCATAATACGGAACCGGAGCAGGCCAAAAAACAGCAGAGTGAACAGGCCGCCTTAATGGATCTCCCCCCAGAGTCCCTGGAGGGGACACGTCAGATTGGTGAAATGTTGCGGCAGGCACGCCTGCGTAAAGGGTGGAGCTTAGAGGATCTTAAAAGGATTACCCGAATTCGGGTAGTCTATCTGAGTGCCCTAGAAAATGGCGCTCTGGATAAACTGCCTGGCGCCACATTTGCCATGGGCTTTTTAAAGATCTATGCAAAAAGCGTTGGTCTGCCAGTGGATACGCTGCTCTCCTCATTCAGCAAAGAGTTGGAGAAAGAGCGGCATAAAATTGTACACTCCTTTCCAGCACCAGCAAAATCCCGTCATCGGCCGGGATGGCTCTTTATTGTGGTGACAACGCTTCTGTTTGTTTCCGCTTTTATCTTCTATGAGTGGAACTATGCTCCCCAGGATGAATCGTGGCGTCAAGGAGAGAAGAGCACAGAAGTAAACAGTGAACTAGCCGCTAAAATGAAAGTTCCTCTGGAGATGGTGGCCGTTCCTGAGTTGATCGAAGAAAAACATAAACCCGATACCAATATCCCCGCAACGCTTGTTCCACCAGCACCTGATTATCAAACAAAAAAAGAGGCAAACCGATCCACTTTAGGGCTTCCTCTGGCGGTTCCGCCGGAGGTCTCCATGCTCCCTGAACTCTCCCCTTCTGTGGCGGATGAGCCAGTATCGCTCTATGCACGCCAACGGACATGGATTCGGGTCATTGATGCTTCGGGAAAACCGATCAAAGAGAAGGTGATGCGCCCAGGAGATCTCTATATCCTTCCACCGGGAGGGCCCTTTAAAGCCACCTTAGGGAATGCCGCTGGAATTGTGATCCGAGTGGGAAAACACTATGAAGTACCAAACTCCGGTGAGAAAAAAGGGAAGGTGGCTAAAAATGTAGACCTCTCTTTAGAGGCGCTGCGTCCTCTGTTGGTTCGTCGAAAGCATGAAAGAGATAAACTGTGAGCGAATCGTGGTCAATCCGTCGTAGAGATACGCGTAAAATTTCTGTTGGCTCTGTGGGTGTGGGGGGCGACGCTGCGATTTCGGTGCAGTCGATGACCAACACCGATACCAGAGATATCCCCGCCACTAAGAAGCAGATATCCGCTCTGGCTGAAGCCGGCGCGGATCTGGTGCGTGTCTCCTGCCCAGATATGGACTCTGCTTTGGCGTTAAAAACGTTGGTTGCCTCCTCCTCTGTGCCTCTGATTGCCGATATCCACTTCGATTATCGTTTGGCACTGAAGGCGCTTGAGGGGGGCGTTGAGGGGTTGAGAATCAACCCTGGCAATATCGGCTCCCGTCATCGGGTGCAGGAGGTGGTTAAGGCGGCCCAAGAGCGTAAGGTACCCATTCGCATCGGAGTTAATGCGGGCTCTTTAGAGAAAGCGCTGCTTGAGAAGTACCGGGAACCCTGCCCTGAGGCGATGGTTGAATCCGCTTTAGATCATATTCGTATCCTGGAGGAATTAAACTATCCTGAAATCAAGGTGAGCCTTAAAGCGAGCAATGTGGCAATGACCGTTGCAGCTTATCGTTTACTGGCGAATCAATGTGACTATCCGCTCCACTTAGGGATCACTGAGGCGGGCGGCTTGATTCCTGGTGCGGTAAAATCAGCGGTGGGTTTAGGGCTTCTGCTCTCAGAGGGGATTGGCGATACCTTAAGAGTCTCCCTTTCCGCTGATCCCGTCGAAGAGGTAAAAGTTGGCTTTGAGATTTTAAAATCTCTGGGACTCCGTTTTCGAGGGGTTAACATTATTGCCTGCCCCACCTGTGCACGGCAGGAGTTCTCTGTGATCGAAACGGTAGCGCACTTAGAAAAACGGCTGGCACATATTCGTGAACCGGTCTCCCTTTCGGTGATCGGTTGTGTGGTCAATGGGCCTGGTGAAGCCAAAGAGAGCGATATCGGTGTGGTAGGTGGCTCTGGTGAGAATCTACTCTACCGCGGTGGTGAGCCTGTAGGTAAACTAAAAGATGATGCCATGGTTGAACAGTTGGTGCTGGAAGCGGAAAAAAAGGCCCTTGAGATACGCCAGCAGCAGACTCACCCTCACAAAAAGAACAAAGACGACGCTTAAAAGAGCGTTATCTCTCACCTAACTGTCCGAATGGGCATCTTTAAGAAAAATCTTTAGACGCAATCAAAAAAAGCGCGAATGCTCTTTATGATTGTTTTTAAAACGAAGGATGGATTACCTGAATCATGGGGATGGACTATGGCGCGTAAAAAAGAGACCGAAAAAAGCCACGGAAAAGCGCACGAAAAAGAGCAAAAATCCGAAGAAAAGAGCGACGAAGAGGAGAAAAACACGTGGGAGAAAGGGCGTGAAAGCCGTTTAACCATGATGTTCGGTGATGTTTTTCAGGAGGTTGATGAAGAACTGGAGTCCGAACGACTGTATAAATTCTGGTTAAAAAATAAAAAGGCGATTGTGGGCTCTATCTCGCTCTTTTTTCTGGGACTCTTTATCTATGTGGGGATGGAGGCTTATCAGGAATCTCAAGATCGCGATGCCTCCCAGATGTTTCAGGCTGTCCTTGAGGTGAATGCGCAGGATGAGAAGGGAAAACAGACGCGCAATGAAAAATTGACCGCGCTTCTTAAAGAGCATCCAGAGCATGGTTATGCCACTCTTGGCCGTTTTCATCAGGTGCAGGATCTACTTAAAGAGGACCGCAAAGAAGACGCCTTAAAAGCGTTACAGGCTTTAGCTAAAGATCTTGCAGAAAGTCCATTACAAGGATTGGCCTTACTCAATGGCGCCTATCTGGTTGCAGAGGACACTAAAAAGGCGATACAACTTTTAGAGCAGATTAAAAAAGATTCTCCTTTCAGAGGTGCCGCCCTGGAGCTTAAAGGGGTTTTTGCCTACCAGAAAGGGGATTTTGATATGGCTTTAAAACATTATAAAGAAGCGCTCTCTATTCGCCAAAGTGGACCTCTTGCCGAACGTCTGCGCCAGCGCATACAGCGGCTGGAAGGGCCCCGAGGAGGGTGACCCATGGAACAGATAATGCAATTAAAACCTCTTTTTATCAATCCCTTAAAGTTTTTTTTAAACGCGGTATCTCCACAAAGAAGAGCATTGATGATTCTGCTCTCTTTAGCCTTTTTTCTGCCTGGTTGCTCTGTCTATAAGTCTGTTAAAGGCTTCTGGGGCTCAGATGAAGAGGAGGAGGTGGTGCATGGTTTTGTGACACCAGATCCAGAGCAGGATGCAGGATTAAAAGAGATCTGGTCAGAGTCGATCTTCTCTTCACCACCAAAACACAGCCAACACCCAATGGGTTTTGTGGTCACCTCCAAAGATATTTTTGTCGGTGGGCATCTGCGCCAAGGTTTACCATTTTTTCGTAAAGATATCGGGAAGGTTGCCCGCATTGATCGTGAGGATGGAGAACCATTCTGGGTAAAAGAGATCGACGCGCCTGTCTCTGGTGGTGTAGCCGTATGGCAAGACCGTGTGGTTGCAGGAAATCAGGAGGGAGAACTGATTGCTTTGCGACGGGATAATGGCCAAGAGCTGTTTCGTGTCCGCCTCTCCACGGTGATCTCCTCTCCGATTGTGGTGGCCGATGGAAAAGCAATTTTTATTACGCTGGATAACAGAACCTATGCTGTAAACCTGAATAATGGCGAGATCTCCTGGGTTCACGCCTCACTCCCTGAAGCTTTAGCGGTGGTTGGGGCCGCAGAGCCCACAGTATTTCAGAATGTGGTCTATGTGGGTTACTCCTCAGGCGATGTTCTGGCGCTAACTCTGGATGATGGTCGTCCGATCTGGCGGGAAAATCTCACCTCCCTTACTGGCCGGGGCGAGCTGGATATGCTCAAAGATGTGGATGCAGCCCCTGTGGTACGGGATAATCAGGTTTTTGTGGTAAACCATCAGGGAACGCTGGCGTCGCTCAATGCTGCTACAGGCTCAAGGATCTGGGAGCGTTCGGTCTCCTCAATCAGACGGCCCCTTCTGGAGGGAGATCGGCTCTATATCTCCGATATGACCGGCTATGTCTCTGCACTTAACCGGGAGGATGGCACACCGATCTGGCGCACGCAGGTGACCGATAAAGTGTTAACCTCGCCTGTTTTTCACCGTCGAAAGGTGATCGTTGCAGATAGTCAAGGAAGGCTCTTTGCCCTTGATCCTGGCAATGGCCGCATTATTGGCCGCGATGATCTGGATGAAAACCTCTATGCGAACATGAAAACCCATCGGGGTGATCTTTTTATCTGGTTAAATAGCGGCGACCTACTGCGCTTTGATTGATGGAGATTGTTTGAGAAGTTCTCTTTTTGAGTAGTGTTAATGAAAAAGCTTTCAAAAGATAAAAAACTTTGGCTTGCAAAAAAGCAAGCCAAAAAGAAAAGGCGCTTAAAAAAGAAAAAGACAAAAAAAAGAGCATCTCAAAAATCCAAAAAAATATTAAGATAGAGCTTCCTCGAAAGCTATCTTTATTTAGTGGGCGCAAAAAGACGATAGCGTTTTTAGAAACTTTTCATCGTCAGATTAAATCTAATGAAGGAAGAGGGCACTACTTTGAATTAGATTTCTCTAAACTTGAATTCATTAATCCAACAACGGCGCTTGTTTTTGCATCAGAGCTAGACTTTTGGAGGTCTACTCTTAAAACAAGACTTTTTGTTAAAAAAGAGCAATGGAATAAACAACCCCTATCTCTTTTCTCCAAACTTGGACTTTTTGATCTGCTAAATGTTGCAAGCCCATTAAAAGGAGAGAGAGAAAATAAAAATGAATTAATATTTAAATTCCGTACTGGTGCGCGATTACAAGGAAGAGAGTCGAATAATGAGAAACAGGCTATGGATCTCGAAGATGCGCTTATTGAACAGATCGGAAACTTTCCTGGACAAGATAACCTTTATGCTGGACTGACCGAAGCCATGAATAATGTGTCTAGCCATGCTTACCCTGAATCAAAGGAGTATGAAAATTTTCCATACATACGTAAGCGTTGGTGGATGACAGGCTCATATGCGTTTAAGGAAAGAAAACTTACAATTATTTTTTATGATCAAGGTGTTGGCATTCCTAAGACAGTGAAGAGCCTGGTCGGTGCCAATAAAATTGAAAATTTCTTTCGTCATTTTGGCAGCAAAGATTCAGATGGTGCTCGAATTAAAGTTGCGGTAGAATACGGGAAGACCGCTACTGGTTTGAGAGAGAGAGGCAAAGGATTGAAGGATATCTTGCGTGTTGCCGATAGAGCTGGTAACGCAACGCTTCGGATTTTGAGTGGATATGGCCAATATAAATATTCTCCATCCGAAAAGGAGCATATACTCAACTTTCGAACCTTTCTCAAAGGCACTTTAATCCAATGGGAGATCGATGTTCCCACATCAGAAAAGGAGTGAGGACGATGAAAACAATTGATGTAGCTAAGGATTTTTATCGTGGTCCTTCGGGGCGCTATCCCGTGGATGGTGAATACAATGGTGAACGGTTTCGTGAAGAGATTCTGAAACCTTCTCTTGAAGAGTCTGACAAAGTCTGCGTTGATTTCACCCATGCAAAAACACCTGGCTCCTCTTTTCTGGAAGAAGCTTTTGGTGGGTTGGTCCGTAAAGGCTACTTCACAGCAGAAGCACTTCGTGAACGTTTGGAAATTCATGCACCAAAAAATTTTCTGGATCGCCTGATCTTTAAGTATATTAATGAAGCCAGCGCTTAAAGGGGTATCTAAGTATGCCAGAGAATGTGGCGTGCACTTTTGATTATCTTGCTCTTTTTGGTGGAGGAGGTGTGGGGTCAGTTTTAACTTGGCTTGCCAATAAACATATCCAAAGAGGAAAAGATAAAAAAGATATCGTTTCTCTAATTGAGAAAGATGCGAAAGCACTGACCAAGGATGGTGCTTTGTACTGGGGGCGTGAATATAAAAAAGATGAACGTGCCGAATTGAGAGTAGAAATGCGTATCAATTATGACTCTCTATGTGCACATGTAAATAACTTGGCAAGAATGACAGGGGAGTCTCAGGGGATTGAAGAACTTAGAGATAGAGCCGCTTTTCTTTATGGTCGGATCACATTGGACTATGACTCTCAGAGTTTTAAACCCGACCCTTTGCAGCAAGAGCAAATACACCGGCATCATCGTGATTTGAACAATACTCTCACGGATTATTTTTGATTCAAGAAGATCTCTTAATAAACTTAGCTTTAAAAATTAAGAAGTGTTCTTTTTTAGGGGAAGCATCTACGCCAAGAATTACCGTCTTATCATAAAAAAATTTTATACACATAAGAAAACTTTGGTTTACAAAAAGCGAATCAAAGAGAAAAGATGCTAAAAAAAATAAAAAGAGCGCAGAGGAACAGCGATGGCTTTTACCAGTTTTGAATTTTTTATTCTTCTCTTCATCACCCTGGTTGCTTACGTCCGCGCCCCCTTACGTATCCAAAACATCATACTGCTTATTGCCAGCTATGTTTTTTATGGCTGGTGGGACTGGCGCTTTCTCTCTCTTGTTATCTTCTCTTCATTGGTCGATTTTGCCTGTGGCTTAGCAATGACCTCTGAACGGCGCTGGCCTAAACTGACCCGACGCCATATTCTGATGATCAGCCTGATTGTTAACCTTGGTGTTCTGGGCTTTTTTAAATATTTTAATTTTTTTATCCAATCTTTTTTCGATACCATCCAGTTTTTTGGTCTTGAGTTCTCCCTGTTTGAAACGCGCTTCCTTAAAATTATTCTCCCTGTGGGAATCTCCTTTTACACGTTTCAATCCATGAGCTACACCATCGATATCTATCGCGGAGAGCATAAACCAACACGCAATTTGATCGATTTTCTGCTCTATGTCAGCTTTTTCCCTCAGCTGGTTGCAGGCCCCATTGAACGCGCCTCTGCTCTGATGCCCCAAGTGACAGAAGCACGCACCATGCGCTGGGACCGTTTTCGCAGTGGCTTTGAGTTAATGCTGTGGGGATTTTTTAAAAAAGTTGTTATCGCTGATAATCTATCCCGTATCGTTGAGTCGGTTTATAACAATCCTCAAGATGCAGGTATGGTGTGGATTGCAACCTACGCTTTTGCTTTTCAGATCTATTGCGATTTCTCCGGCTACACCGATATTGCCCGGGGTGTGGCACGTATGCTGGGATTTGAATTGCGTCTAAACTTTAACCTCCCCTACTGGGCCCGTAATCCCAGCGAGTTCTGGCAACGCTGGCATATGAGCCTTTCCACCTGGTTGCGTGATTATCTCTACATTCCCTTAGGAGGCAATCGAGGAACCTACTGGCAACAGAGCCGATCTTTGGCGATCACCATGCTTCTTTCAGGGCTTTGGCATGGCGCATCGTGGCACTTTGTTATCTGGGGAGGCTATCATGGCCTGCTGCTTGTGGGGTTTCGTTCCTGGAAAAAGATAAAAAAAGCATATCAACCTCTAAAGAATATTTATCTTAAAAGGTTTTCGACCGTTTTTTCAATCTTTATCATGTTTCATCTGACCTGCCTGGGCTGGATTCTCTTTCGTGTAGAGAGTATGGCGCATTTTCAGCAGATTATCTCTGTCTTTATAAATACGCCGCTTCTGGATAACCTCTCCTTTGGCCTTCTGCTCACCTTTTCAGTTCTGGTTTTTCCGCTGGTTCTTATACAAGCCTATCAGGAGTTAAATATTCTGGAGTTCTGGACAAGATGGTCATCCCCTAAACGGTTGGCTTTTTCTGTGGCATTAATTTTTATGTCGCTCACTTTGGGGCCACCTGAACAGGCTGCGTTTATCTATTTCCAATTCTAGGTTTTGGGGTATAACATGAAACGGATGCACGCTCTTTTTTCTCAGACAGCAACGGTTCGACGCCATCTCCTGGCTGTTGTCATCGCCTTGATGGTTGTTATTCCACTGAGTGAGTTGGTTCGCCGCGTTCTGGATGGTTTTGTTCTGTGGGAATCTTTTCTTGTAGTGGTACCAGATCGACAGTGGGCAACGCCATTATCAGAGGCAAAAACGCGTAATCAGGATGATATGGTTGAGAAGATCACTTTTGCGAAAGGCGTTTCAAAAAAGCTTTTCTCTGATATTCCAGAACCCTGGCCAACGCTAGCAGTAGATCCGCAGTTAATGGTACGCAGTCGCCGTTATCCCAACCATATATTTTGGAGTAATGCGGTCATTAATCGTGCTTACTTAAAACAGATCTATTCAAAAAAATCTTTTTTTGGTGGCGCTTATCCGGAGAACCTTTTCTATTTTTCCACACCAGATCATAAAATAATCCCGAAATACCGCCTCTATCCAGGAGTGACACTTCCTGATGGCATGCGGCTTAATCGTTATGGATGGCGAGAGCCACCGCCACCGCTGAATAAACCGCCAAAAACCGTTCGTCTGGCGGCATTAGGCGACTCAACATCATCTCATCAGGCGGGTATAAAGATCACATACATTCGTCTGGTCGCCCATTGGTTAAATCGTATCGCAAAGCAGCGCCATTGGGATCTCTCTTTTGATTATATCAATTCAGGACGACAGACATTGCGTTCTGATGACGTTCGCGCCATCGCCATAACCGAGGTGGCACCTTTTGAACCAGATTATCTTATCTTTTATGGATTAGGTAACCAAATTGATTTTAAATCAACCATCCGCCCTCTTGAAAATGTTCAGAAAAAAACAAAAGATGCATTCGATACAGATCAGGACAGCTTTTTTACGCACACCTTGACCTCTATTTTTAAACCATTAGAAAGCCGTTCTGCTTTAGCCCGCTGGCTTCTTTTGCGCTGGGGAAGCGCTGCATGGCGAGGAAAAATGGCGTATGAACCAAAAAAGCCTTCGCAGGAGTTTGTTCTTCCTTTTGGTATGGATGAAAACAATCCAGACCCCTATGCGCTAGGAATGCTTGAAAAATTACGACGGACACTGCAAGATCTTGAAAAAATCAAAGAGAACAGTCAAATCTTTTCAGGACGTCTGGTTCTCTCTTCGTTTAAGTTGCTTGCTCATGTGGGGATGGTTCTCGATCTTTCCAGGCATCGGGGAATTTATACTTATCTGAATAAATTTTACTATCCTTTCTCTTATAAGAATATAAACCGCACCGTCAAGCTTCACAATCGGATCTATGCGCGTTGGGCAGAAATGCATAAGGTGCCCTTTTTGGATGTGGCCACGAAGATCCCTGATGACCCTGATCTTTTTATTGATGTAATGCATAACAATCAGATGGGGGTACGGGTTAGAGCATGGATCACTTTCCAGGAAATTTTGCCAATCATTGAGCAGGATATTGCACAAGGCAGAATCCCTCAGCCAGATCGTTTTTTTCTTAAAGAGCATCCAATTGATTTTAAGCCAAAATATGGTAAGACCAAAGAGATTGCCGAAACGCTTTAAGCGTCTCCCTTAAGGCTGTTTTCTGCTTCATCAAAAAGCATCGCTGTTTTCAAGCCAGTTCTTTAAGAAGAGAAGCGAGCAATGGCTTCTAAGAGGCGATTTTTGGTGATCGGTTTGGTGAGATGCTCGGAGAAGCCCGCTTTAAATGTACGCTGTTTATCTTCAGGGAAAGCGTGGGCTGTGAGGGCTAAAATAGGGATGGGATTTTTCTTTCCCTGCTCTTTTTCCCAGTTGCGCACATGGCGGGTTGCGGTATAACCATCCATAATCGGCATTTGAACATCCATGAGCACCATATCAAAGGTATCTGATTTAATCTTCTCCAGAGCCGTTTTACCATTTTTAGCAATTTCAATATGGTGGTTACTGCCTTTTAGAAAGGCACGGATTAGGAGAATATTGTCATCGGAGTCATCGACTAAAAGAATGTTCTGCTTCTGGGCATTGAGATTATTAAGATCATTCAGCGCACTCTGTTCCGGTTTCAAAGAGAAGACAGCGTGAACCGCTTTTTTAAGCTCTTTCCGTTTTACCGGTTCTAAAAGAAGCTTCACGCCTAATCGATGCGCAAGATCAAGATCCTGCGCACCATGATGAGAACCGATCACAATGGCAGGAATCGGCTGCCCCGACTGACGGCGTAAAGCCTCAACGGTTGTCAGTGCGTTATGATGCCCTTCATGGCTGCATAACATCGCCAGATTAAAAGGGTTGCCCTCATTGAGTGATGATTTAATCAGTTGAATCGCCTCTTTGGGATTGGCAACCAGTTCAGTATGGTTGGCAATATCTTTAGAGAGTCCTGAAAGAACCAGACGATTGTCCGTTTTATTATCCAGAACAAGGATTTTGAGTTCTTCAGGCGGCGCAGACGCTTGGCTTTCAGGAAGGGGCTGCGACTGCTCTAATTGAATTGAAAATTTAAATGTACTCCCCCTCCCCTCTTCACTCTCCACATGAATCGCACCATTCATCAATTCAACCAATCTTTTGGTGATGGAGAGCCCCAAGCCTGTACCGCCATATTTTCTTGTTGTTGAGTTATCCGCCTGAGTAAAGGAGTCAAAAATGGTGGCACATTTTTCAGTTGGAATACCAATGCCACTATCCTCAACCTCAAAGAGAAGCGTTCTGTTGTTATCTTCCTTAAGCGATGCTTTCTCTTTGACACGGATGGCAATATAGCCCTTATGGGTAAATTTTATGGAATTACCCACCAGATTGATCAAAATCTGTCGTAGACGGGTAGGATCCCCTTTAAGCCAGGGGGGAATATCTTCTGCAATCTCCTGTTTGAGCTGCAATCCTTTTTTTCTTGCCCGCAGATTCATCATATCGATCACGCGTTCAAGGGTTTCATGCAGACTGAAACGCACGTTATCAAGCTCTAAACGTCCGGCTTCAACCTTGGAAAGATCGAGAATATCGTTAATCAGCTCCAGTAGATTATCTCCGGCGCGGCGGAAGATATTCACATACTCTCTCTGTTCGGTGGAGAGCGTGGTCTCTGAGAGCAGTTCAGCCATGCCTAAAATGGCATTCATTGGTGTGCGAATTTCATGGCTCATGGTGGCTAAGAATTCGCTTTTCGCCTTGTTGGCTTCCTCGGCCTGAAGCTTGGCCTTTTCAAGGATCTCTTCGGCTTTTTTAAGGTCAGTGATATCCTGCATGCTCACAGGAACATGGCGAAACTCCTCCTCGGTCTGGGGGACAGGGAAGGAGAGCAACATCGTTCGTTTTTCACCGTTGGGTGTAAAGTGGGGCGTTTTCGCACGAAAAGAGGGATCGCCATTCCAGATCGCACAGAGCTGATTGACAAAGACCATAATGGTTTCATCACCAAAGATCTGTGAGAAATTATCCAGCAACTCCTGTTTGCTTTTGTTGCTATGCATGCGCATGGTGGCCCGATTCACATTATTAACCTTAACCTTGCCCACCAGATCCCAAACCACATCAAAGTGGGTTGTCAGATATTGGTAGAGGTCATGAACCCCCTCTTCGCGCAGTCGTTCCAGTTCCTCTTTGACCTGGGTAAAATCTTCATCCCAGAGCGAGGTCTCCACATTATCAAAAACATATTGGTAGCGCCGCTGATTCTCTCTCAACTCCTCTTCGTAGCGCTTTCTTGCGGTGATATCAATGCCCATGCTGATGGTGAGACTATGACCACTGGTCTGGTTATCCAAAGGACGGGAGCGCATCGACCAGATCTGTTTTTTACCATCCGCCGTCTGAATCGCATACTCCTCTTCGTTATGCTGGTCGCTTTTAGCAGGAATGATAAGCTGTTGTTGAGTAGAGGAGCGCTCTTCTGGCGCGGGAAGAAGACGTTTAGGGCGGGCGCGTTCAAACCAGGCGGAGAGAGTCTTTAAATCTTCGCGGGCATGGCCAGAGAGGTTGGTCCAGCAGTCGTTGACCAGAAGGATTTCACCACCATAAGAGTGGATCATGATCGGAATCGGCGCATGCATCACCGCGTTGCGCAATCTTTTTTCACTATCGCGGTGGGCCTGGCTCATGTGTTCCGCTTTGGCGTAGGCACGCTTCTGACTGCTTATAAGCGCCCAAACCATAAGAGCCAGAGCAATACTGGCGGCACCGCCAGCCAGAAGGATAAAGAGCAGGTTGCGCTCATAGGTCTCCTGAAAAAAGAGCGTAGGCGTAAAGCGCATACTCCAGATCCCGCCAGTGAGCCGGGTCTGGGGCGCATCAATATTCTCTGTGGGAGAGAGTGGCGGCGTCTGACCAGTGACGGCAAAACTATCATAGATGAGGGTTTCACTGGAGACGGTGACGCCATCAAATACCTCGACCCGAAGTTCGCTATTGACCGAGTGGAAAATATCTTTAAAGAGATCTTTGACCCGGTAAGAGGCAGCCGCCCAACCGATGAGCTGTTTTTCTCTTTTTTCAGGCGTGTTTGGTAGAATACCATGTTGGTAGACAGGAAGAAGATGGAGTATCCCCACACGCGGGCCTTTCAGCGTTGCCAACGCAATGGCGCGGGAGAACTCAGGCCGCCCATTAAACCGTGTGCGTTGGGCGGTTTCTAAGGCGGAAGCGTTTTCACTGAGGTTATAGCCAGGATCAATGGCTGTTTGGGCTGGCGGCGCCAAATGGGTGATAATGAGCTGTTCCTGCTTTTTGTTATCGGCGGTTTCAATCGTTTGGGGGCGGATAAACGCAAGCCATTCGATGCCTGGAAAGTGATCATCAAGCTCCATGGATTTAACAAAATGGTGCCATGTCTCCGTGGTGGGGGGCTTTTGTGAAAGAAACAAACCCCCTGTAGCACGCAGCAGGTTATGATAAGCATCGATGCGCTTTTCAACCTGAAACTGGACTCTCTCTGTAAGACGCGCCAATCTTTGGCGTGCAAAAGCCTGGTTGGCACCGATTTCATGTTGCCAATAGAAGAAGGAGTAGAATAACCCCGAGATAAAGAGCATCCAGGGAAGAAAGCGGAGTAGAGGGGCGGGAATGCGGAGCCAACCGCGGTACCGGTCGGAGTATGGCGTCGGATTATCCATTGGTAGGATTGCTCATATGGTAGGATTGCTCATGGGTTCGTTCTTTTAAGACAACAGCAGTATTTTTTATGATACCTCATAAAGCTTTGGGGATTCTATGGATCATTTTTCTTAAAAATGTATTGGCACCTTTATATCAACGCTCTATTTTTCACCATAATGGATATTATCCTTAGTTTTTTTGATAATACCCACTATGGCTGGTCAGTGATGCGTAATTTTCAGTGATACATGATTTAAGAGAGAATGCGAATGATCGTTTCAGCAACCTCTTCACTGAGTTCCAGTTGTGAGGTGAAACCCACGCAAGAGGCGTTCAACTCTCCAATAACATATTGATCTTTACCCTGTTCGTCGTTATCAAGGATAAAGTCAGCGGTCCAGATCAGGGGGAGTTCCTCACCGCCTAAGCGCCCTGCTATGGTGGGCAGTTGTCCCATGAAGAGATCGATCAGATCCTGCCACACTTCGGGTTTATCGTAGCGATATTTAGCCCCGGAGAAGAGGGTTGCAGAGAAAGCATCCGCCCCTTCAGCCGGTTTTTTATGGACGACGTTAATGGGGGTATCGTAGAGCATGAGAAGCCGGATCTCACCCTCTTTGATGCGTGGGAAGAAGGGCATATCCACCAGCATGCCGCCCTCACCTTCTAAATACTGCTGGCAAAAGTTCATAAAGTCTTCTAAAGTGCGTTTCTCGACATGGTTATCCACGGCTTCCACACAGTGCAGTTTGGCATCCGGGCCAGGAATTTTTCCCTCCACCGCATCTTCCCAGCGGACACGCCAGATCCCCTCTCCTGTGGAACCACGGTTCTGTTTGAGTACACGCTCTCCCAAGGTAAGCTGTTTAGGAAACGCTTTGGTGAAGGTCTCCATATCGTAATAACTTTCAATATCATCAGGAACAACACCGAGCCCTTTAAGTTTAACCAGGGAATCTTTAGCGCCATAGGAGGTCATCACCTTGGGCTCGGGGAGTCCGCGCACACCCCGTTTAGAGAGTTCATTCAAAAAGTCATGGAACTCCCCTTCATCGGGAAGGTTACCAGGATTAACCCGTGGAACATAAGCGCGGGCACTCTGACTAACCTGTTCGAGCAGCGCGGCTCTTTCTTCAGGTTTATAGAAGATCACCTCCGCGCTCCAACCTCTTTTCTCCAGAGATTTAACCATGGGCATGGTATCGGCGCGGTATCCATCAGGCCCTTTATCGGAGCCCCCTTCTGCTTCAAAAAAAACGATATGCTTTTTCATTCCAGTTGAGCCTAAAATTAAGAGAGTTAAACAATACAAATAGGAATCTAAAAAAGAAGTTTACCCCGATCTGCCTTGGGAACCAATCGTTCTTACTATTTTTTTGCTTTAATCGCGACTCTTCTTCTCCCTTTGACGGATATTCCTTGCCAAGAGGGCTGAGAGTGTTATAAGAAATGAGAAGCTTAACCTTTAAATTTGGAGCGACGCTCTTTGGCTCTTTGTGAAATGTTTCAGAACATTTTTCATCAAGGAGTAGAGATTAGGTCTGTTTTCTTTGATATAATCTTTTAGATAGATCCTCACTGGATATAGATCTATCTATCTGATTTTTAATATATTTTTTTAAATAGAACCTCTGGGGGGATCTCTATGTATGGGGATATTTTGGCCGCAGTCAAGGAATCTGTTCACGATATTGCGATCACAATGTTAAGTGTGGATATCTCACCAGTGGCCTCGGAGCAGCCTTCATTTGATTCTTCTTATGAACCCATTGATTCAGAAATCTGTTGCCTGATTGAATTTAGCGGTGATGTGGTCGGAGGATTACGCTTTGCCTCTTCAGAACCGGCAATATTTGTGCTGGTCGGCTCTTTTATGGGCATGATGCCTGAGTCGATGGATGAAGATACCAAAGATGCCTTCGCTGAACTGACCAACATGATCGCCGGTGGCGTTCAAGCGGCTTTTCTGGAGATCTATGGTCAGAGTGGCGGTGATGTCAACATCTCACCACCCCAGGTCTCTTTTGATGGCCCACTACATAAGACGGATGAAAACGCAGACAGTGTTCGGCAAAAGTTTGAGGTTGAAGGAGAGAGTTTCTTCATTGAGGTTTTTTATGCCCATTAAAAACAGTCATCTTTTATCATTTTGAGAGGATGGTGGATGAACACATTATCGCGTCACCCCTTTCGGAGTCAGATCTTAACAATAACCTTTCTGGCTCTTTTTCTTTTTGCCCCCTTATCAATACAAGCTCAGGGATTTAAAATGGTCGTTCTTTCAACTTCTAAAGGGGATATCACCCTAAAACTCGATGCTGAAAAGGCTCCTCTATCTGTGGAGAACTTCCTCCGTTACGTCAAAGAGGGATTTTTTGATGGCACCATCTTTCATCGTGTGATCCCTGGATTCATGATTCAGGGCGGCGGCATGACCTCAGATATGAGAAGCAAGCAGACCCATGCATCGATCAAAAACGAAGCAAAAAATGGCCTAAAAAATCTCCGTGGAACCCTGGCAATGGCGAGAACCATGGAGGTCGATAGTGCCACAGCACAGTTCTTTATCAACCTCTCGGATAACGCTTTTCTTGATCACGGTTCAAGAGATTTTGGTTATGCCGTCTTTGGTGAGGTGATCGAAGGCATGGATGTGGTCGATGCCATCGCTGGTGAGAGAACAGGAAATGTTGCCGGACATCAAGATGTCCCTTTAGAGCCGATTACCATCAATAAGGCTACCATAAAAGAGTAGGCTCCTGTTTTAGAAAAGCCGTCTTATCGCATTTAAAAAAGCAGAGAGATCGATATCTCTCTGCTTTTTTTTAACCCCTTAAGAGGTAAAGCAACGCCCCTTGACAAATCAACGAAATTTAAAACCTCTGGCTTATTTCTACCAACTGGTAACCCAACCCGGTTTTTCCACCTGCACAGCCTCTCCAGCAACGGTGAGCGCCTCTTCACAATCAGAGACACGCAATAATCCTAAAGCCACACTCTGCGGCTCCTGAATTGAAAGACTACTGATTATACCCACTTCTTTGCCTGAAGAGGTAAGTACAGCATCCCCTAAAGAGGCCGATGTTTTTCCTGGAAGAGTTATTTTATAGAGACGCTTTTTGATCGTGCCACGATGATGGGTACGGGTTGTGGTCTCCTGACCGATATAACACCCCTTCTGGAAGTCAACGCAGTTAAGATCCAAAAAGCCCGCCTCTAAGGGTAGGGTTTTATCATGGATCAGATCTTCACCACCACGGGGGAGCGCCTTATCAATGCGATGATGCGTCCAGGCGGTGAGACCAGCAGGAGTGATCTCCTCAAAAAGTGCCTGCCAAATTTGATCGAAGTGCGCTTTAGGAACCAGCAGACGCCAGCCATAATCCTTATGTCTTGGGTCGCACCATAACTTTAACCCTTGATCCTGACCATCCAGGAGTGGGATAAAACAGTCTCCCTCTTGAGCTTCAGATAGATCCAGCTCTGGATGGAATCTCCCAAGTGTAGCCCCCGCTTGAGGCCCAACAATACCTAAAATGGCATAATCCTGACTGGCGTTGCGTAACTTCACCTGACTGCGCAAAATATACATCATCAGGCGCTGACCTATATCCATCACAACGCCTGGCTCTGTGGCTAAAAAATAGCGATCCTGATGCTCAATGATGGTAAAATCCCAGAGAAAGCGTCCCTGGGGAGAGAGAAAGGCTGTATGAATCGCCTGATTGGCGGTAACTTTACGGATCTGATTGGTAATCAGACCGCTTAAGAAGGTTTGCCGCTCTTCTCCACTGATTTCTACCAGACCCATGTGGCTGAAGTCCACGAGCGCGCACTGTTCAGCCAGCGCCTGTTGCTCTTTGCTGGGGTCGGAAAAGAGGGTTGGGGTCTTCTCTCCATGGTCATCGGACCAGGAAAAAGCGTGCTTAAGGGAATCATAAAGGAGACTCACGAGCAAAATCCCTTGTCAATAGGGTGGATCTATAAGCAAAATAGAGGATGTCTCTCGCAGGTCAACCTTGGACTAAGAGAGACTTAAAATAATGACATTACCTGAAATGGTTTCAAAATCAAGTCTGCATTGATGTATGATCATCTGAAGTATGATCCCTGATTTTTTAAAATGCAGCTTTTAAAGTGGCAGGAGCTATAAATATGACTGATTTTCGGTCCGAATGGGTTAAAGGGCGTAAAGGCAATGTGACACAGATGCATCTTGCCCGAAAGGGTGAGATCACCCCTGAGATGGCCCATGTCGCGCGATCCGAGTTTCTTGAACCTGAAGTGATTCGCCAGGAAGTGGCCAGTGGTCGCATGGTTATTCCCGCCAATATTAACCATAAAGAGCTGCAACCTCTGGCGATTGGCACGATGGCGCGCTGTAAGATTAATGCCAATATCGGTAACTCGCAGATCTCCTCAGGGCTCGATGAAGAGCTTGAAAAGCTACGCCTCTCCTTAAAATATGGCGCCGACACCGTAATGGATCTCTCCACAGGAAGTGATATCGCTAAAATTCGCGGCGCGATCCTACGCAACTCCCCAGCACCGATTGGCACCGTGCCGATCTATGAGGTGGTGGAGCGTGTCCCCGATGTTCGGGATATCACACCTGAGCTGATTCTACAGGTAATCGAAGAGCAGGCCGAGCAGGGTGTGGACTATATGACCGTTCACTGTGGTGTGCTTCTACATATTTTACCGATGATCGAATCGCGCATCACCAAAATTGTCTCCCGTGGCGGCGCGCTGATGGCGCAGTGGATGCTGCACCACGAAAAGGAGAACCCCCTCTACACCCACTATGATCAACTGCTTGAGATCTGTCAGAAGCATGATGTCACCCTCTCCTTAGGAGATGGCATGCGTCCTGGTTGTCTCCACGATGCTTCCGATGAAGCCCAGTTTGCAGAGTTAGATGCGTTAGGTGAACTCACCAAACGGGCCTGGGAGAAAGACGTCCAGGTGATGATCGAAGGGCCCGGCCATGTGCCGATGGATCAGATCGAGATGAATATGAAAAAAGAGCAGGAGGTGTGTCAACAAGCCCCCTTCTATGTTCTTGGTCCTCTGGTCACCGATATTGCTGCGGGCTATGATCATATCGCCTCCGCCATTGGTGGTGCCTTAGCCGCCTGGAAAGGCGCCTCCATGCTCTGTTATGTCACCCCAAAAGAGCATCTTGGCTTGCCTCACGCAGAAGATGTGCGCAATGGGATTATCGCTTATAAAATTGCCGCCCATGCCGCCGACATCGCCCTAAAACGGCCCCATGCAAGGGATCGTGATGATGAAATGAGCCGTGCCCGTTATAAGTTTGACTGGAACAAGCAGTTTGAACTCGCCCTTGATCCGGAACGCGCACGGGAGTATCACGACGAAACCCTGCCCGATGAAGCGCATAAACATGCAGAGTTCTGCTCTATGTGTGGACCGCGTTTCTGTGCTTACAAACTCTCTCAAGAGGTGGCTGAAAAATCTAAAGGGATTGCAGAGAAGTTTGTCCCACACTTCTGTCCTGAGACAGAATTAGATAATAAAAAAACCTCTTCAGCAGCTTAAAAAGCGTGACCTCTTATGATGGGGATGGTTTCTCAAAGTTGGATAAAAACCATCCCCCAATCACCATCCCTTTGGAGCGGTTGGATCTCACTGAGGCGGATCTTTTGCAGGTTCAGCGGGCTGTAGATGAATACAAAAATAACGATATTCTAATTGAAAAGATTGAAGCGATCTTCTCAAAAAATTGGCAACGTCCTGCACGAATCTTCTCCACGCCTGAAAATCTGCTTGGAACCCTTCTACACTGTGCTGGAGATGATTTTTTCAAGTCAAAGCGCGTATTTGTCCCTGCCAATATCGCACCCTGGTGGCTAGAGGCTTTTGAGACGCTGGGGTTATCTTATGATTTTCTGGATATCGACCCAAAAAATGGCCTCCTCTGTAAAGATTCTTTAGAGAAGATCAATGATACACCGCTCTTTTTTAACCATAGAGAGCCTGATATTTCTAATCGTCATGGAATGATTCAAGAGATCTCCTCAACGATTACACCTATTGCAAGAGATATTGAGCTTAAAAGAGATTTTCAACTGTTGAGTTTTGAGGGCTCTCCTCTTATGCGTGGCACCGGCGCACTTCTTCTCTCACCTCATGAGGAGATTATAACAAAGATCGATACGATGGAGATAGCAAAACCCTCCGCCCCCCTTCTGGCACTTATCCTCTCTCAGTTAGAGACCCTTAAAATGAGGAAACAACAGTTGCATCATCTGGCCGCACGCTACCTTGGTTTTCTAAAGGAAAGTCGCTATTTTGCTCTCCCTAAGAAGGTTGATACTGGGTTTATGCTCTACTTTCATCGCCAGGAAATGCGCGATCATTGCCGTGAATATCTGTGGCGAGCGGGTATTGGTGCGGGTATGCCCTCCCCCTTTGCGCGGAGGAAAAATAGACAGGCCGATCAAACGACACAATTACCTGGTTGGGAACGTTTTTTAAAGCAGCAGTTGGCCATTCCTTTTTATGCCTCTTTAACGGAGAGAACACAAAAAAGGATCATCAACCGTATTCTGCGTTGGGAACGCCATCAGGATCGATTTAAGTGATTAAAAAACAATCTTTTCTATAAGAGGCTTGATTTTAATTGCAGAGTCTGTTTTCAACATGTAAATTAAGATATCCATGATAAAATAATTCGATTATCCCTCGATTTTCGCTCCTATAAAGTGAGGAGGCTTTTATAATATGTCTTTTAATCTTGCGCTATTTTTATCTCAAAGTGTATCTGGTGTAGGTGTTTTAGGTGGGGTTGTTGGTGGCTCGGCCGCCTTGGCTAAAAACGTCAGAAAACGCAAAAAAAAGGAGATCAGCCGCGTCGATGCCGCCTATGATGTCAGTAAAGAGGCGGTCGGTGCGGGTGTGGCAACCGCATTCAGCGCCTTTACCGCCGGTGTTGTTGGCGGTGGTCTGGTGATCTCTCTAGGAACCGCGTTTGCAGCAGCAACAGCGGGTAAATATGCCTGGGATCGCGGCATGGAGAAGTTGGAGAAGAAGAGATCTCCACGCAAAAAACAACCACCACCAAGCCGTATCGCTGATATTTTAGAAGATCGCCCCGTCTACGATGATACGCCAAAAGCACATCAGGAACGTGCAGCACAACTTCAGGCCGAAGAGATCTCCACCACCGACCAGGATCTTGATGCATTAGATGACCTGGCGAATGAACTACAGGTCCAAACAGATCGTTTAGGTCAGGATGATGAAAAGAATGAACGCGCTTTAGAGCAGGATCAAAGCCGTACTGAAATCTCCGCCTCTATTTCACATCTCTCCACAACCGAAGAATCATCACGGTCACGCGATGATTCAAAAAAATCGCTTGAGGAAAAGATTGCTGAAGAGAAAGCTTATCTTGAAAAATCTTTTGCAGAGTCGGAAGGATCAGCAACGCTGGAGGATTCTGAAGAACGCCAAAAAGAGCGCTCTGATCGAGATATGGCGTCCAGCCAGGATCATTTAGAGCCCATCACCGATGAAGCGATACGTGAGCCCAAACCCACAACCGATGAGAAGGCGCGGGAACCTCAGCCCATGGATCGCTTAGAAGAGACGGATAACCACCGCCTAAAGAGCGCAAAAGCAGAATCCGAACCCGTAGACCCCGGAGCATCTGAACCGGATTTAAAAGATAGAAACACCTCAAATGCAGTGAATGCGCTCCGCGAAAAACTCAATAAGTTTGGCTCTCTTCTTGAGAAAAAGAATAACAGCTGATCTCTTTGCACGCTGTTTTTTAAAAGTCCAGTTTTAATAGGAGCACTTGAACGTAGCAGGTGCTCCCACAAGGACAACCGGTTTAGGGTAGTGTCTGAATTTTGTTGATTTCACATCATCCCGCATAACCGAATTCATAACAGTTAATGAACAACTCAATGACAATATCGTGCATCTCAATCAAATCCTGATTGTTCATCTTGGCGAGCCCAACAGGTATATACATTAGGCTATTTGTCATTCACCCGCACATCCAAAAATCAAGTTAAATCAGAACACAACCCGGAATAAAATCAGCGGAAAAACCAAGGTCGATAACGATCATCATAGGGTAATTCTGCATAAAGTTACGACGCAGATGTGCGACTCTTTCCTGTCAATGACCAGGTCGTACCATGGGTAAGTTCCAAAGCTTGAACTTCAAGTTGATTATCACGGGCAAGAGAGAGCATTTCATCTTTGCTAAAGTGGTAGGAGATCGGCGCATGCATCAGATCAAAGCAGGCCGCCCAGACAAAGGAGAGGTTGTTTGGCGCCCAGAACATCATGTGATCGAACAAAGGGAGACGCCTGGCTAAAGCGGGGAGTATGGCGTGCAGCGGTCTAGTATGGTCAATCCTTATCAAAAGAGGACTACCCAGGAAGGAGAACACCTTTCTGATAAAAAAAACAGAACTTTGCACAAGTCTAGCTTCTTCCATTTCAGATCATCGACCTCTTAAACCCCGCCCCTGCCCCAGAGCAAGGATAACGCCTAAACCCATCAATAGAGAGCCCCACCAGATCCAACTGACCAGAGGATTACGATAGATACGCACGCCCCACCCCTCTCCTACTGGATCACTAAGAACGATATAGAGATCCTCTAACCAGTTGCTGTGGATCGCCGCCTCAGTGGTGGGTTGGGCATGGGTGGTGTAGAGCCGCTGTTGAGGGCGAAGCGTCACTTTTTCATCATCGCTCTGAGCACGGAAAACCCCTTCATCGGCTTGCCAGTTATCCTTAGCCACCTCCGTCACCTTCTCAAGAACAACATGCCAATCACCAATCTGGATACGGTCTCCTGCTTTAAGAAGAACATTCTTCTCCTCCGAGAAGAGTCCTGAGCCCACAAACCCCGCCACCATGAGCAGGATACCAAAGTGTACAACCATCCCCCCATAACGGCGTTTATTACGTAAAATAAGCTGCGTCGATGCTTTGAGTAGAGAGAGATTTTCACGCTGCTGGCGAATTTTAATGCCGGAGAGAATATCTTGACCATGAGAGATCAAGACAAAAACAATCAGAAAGAGCGAGACAATACCATAGGGATGGGTAATTGAGAAAAAGAGGGAGAGCGCCCCCCCTAAAACCAGACTGAAAAGCAGAGGTTTAAGGAACAGCTTTTTCAATCGCAATCCAACGGTTTTTCGCCAGGGGATGGTGGGACCGATGGCCATTAGAAAGAGCAAACCCAACATGATGGGAATAAAAACTTTATTATAGTAGGGTGCACCCACAGTCACCTTGGCATCCGAGAGGGTCTCTACCGCTAGGGGGTAGAGGGTTCCTAAAAGTACGGTCACCATACCCACCAGGAGAAAAAGATTATTAAAGAGAAAACTACTCTCCCTTGAGAGCAGGCTCTCTAAGCGGATCGGTGATTTTAACTCATCGGAGCGATAGATCAGTAATCCAAAAGAGGTGATCAACACCACCGACATAAAGATCAAAATATAGACCCCTCTCCCTGGATCGGTGGCAAAGGCATGCACAGAGGAGAGCACACCGGAACGCACCAGAAAGGTTCCTAGCAAAGAGAGTGAGAAGGTGACCACAATAAGGAAGAGATTCCAGGTTTTAAACATCTTACGCCGCTCCTGCGCCATAACCGAGTGCAGAAAGGCGGTTCCTGTAAGCCAGGGCATAAAAGAGGCATTCTCCACAGGATCCCAGGCCCAATAGCCCCCCCAACCCAACTCATAATAGGCCCAATAAGCGCCAAAGATAATTCCTGTGGTGAGCATCGCCCAAGCAAAGAGGGTCCAGCGGCGGGTGGCTAAAATCCACTCTTCATCCACCTGACCGCGAATGAGCGCAGCGATTGCAAAAGCATAAGGAACAGCAAACCCCACATAACCCAGATAGAGAAAGGGGGGATGAAAGACCATACCGGGATCTTGCAAAAGCGGATTAAGATCACGCCCCTCTCCAGGTGGTGGAATCAATCGTTCAAAGGGGCTTGAGAGAAAGAGCACTAAAAGAAGGAAACCGGCGATAAGAAG
The DNA here is from genome assembly GCA_052043475.1 of Magnetococcales bacterium HHB-1. Taxonomy (GTDB): domain Bacteria; phylum Pseudomonadota; class Magnetococcia; order Magnetococcales; family JBQGBW01; genus JBQGBW01. The sequence continues at coordinate 17,606 of JBQGBW010000026.1, read as the reverse complement.
TCCCAGCACCATAAGAACCCAGGGCATGGACTCCGGATGACTTCGCCAATGTCTGGCAACCGCCAACGCACTCAAAAGAGAGAGCAGCCATACCCACAATAAGAGAGAGCCCTCATGCCCACCCCACATGGCGGTGGCTAAGTAGAAGAGCGGCAACGCGGTAGAGGAGTGTGTGGCCACATAGCGCACAGAGAAATCATGGTTTAAAAAAGAGATAACCAACGAAGCGGAAGCCACTGCAAGCAGCAAAAATACCGCATAGGAAGCCTGTCTTCCTACCCGTGTCCAGGCCGGATGATGAAGCCATCCCCCCAAAAGCCCCGCGCCGCCTTGAATCAATGCGATCCAGAGTGCCAAATGTGCAGAAAAGTGCCCAATTTCAATCCACATATCGATAAACCAGTGACCTTAAAACAGGTCTAAAAAAATTTTTTTATCTTAAACATTTTATAAAGAGGCTTAAGGGTAGCACAAGGCCGCTTTTTGCAAAATGTAATAAAAAGTCTTTTAAGATTTCTCTCTTAGAAAGATTAAGTCAATCCAAACCACTTCTACCATTATGAATGATAATATCGTTCCAGAGCGCACCGATCAGTGCTCCAATCAGGCTGGCCTCAAGCCAGGGAATCGATTTAAGAAAAAGTTGATTGGCAATAAAGAGATTAATAAGCGCACTTAAGGTGTAGAAGAAGATCGGAGAGAAATGCTTTTTCAGAAAATCCCAGTTAATTTTTGCTGTCGTCTGATAGGATAATATCTGATGAAGTTTTAACGTAACCGCGATCATCATGAGCGCCGCCACACTCTGCCCCAACAAAAAACTTCCTCCCAAAAGAGGATAGATCAATCCCATGATAGAGAGGTGGGATAGAAGAGCAACACCACTGATAAAGAGCGTGTTAAAAAAACGAAGCGGGATAAAACGCCCGGTCAGTCGATCCAGAATCTGTAGAAGATAGGCCCAGATAATGGTTCGATCCAATTTACTCTCACCGCTTTGACGATTACGGAAAGTGTAGGGAATCTCTTCAAAGCGTAGTGGTTCATCTGAGGCGGTGAATAGATCAAGAAGCACTTTAAAGCCGACGCCAGATACTCCTTGCTGAACCCGCTGACGCATGACCTGGCTGCGAATAAGAAAAAAGCCACTCATGGGATCGGAGAGATCCGCTTTAAGGATCAATCGGCTAAGACGGGTAAACAGACGGCTCAGTTTTAAGCGGGATTGACTCCACTTTCCAACACTGCCCCCTTTTCCATAGCGCGTACCAATAACAACATCGGCCCCCATATCTAAAGAGGTCAACATCTGAGGAAGAATGCGCTCATCATGTTGCAGATCCGCATCCATAACACCAACATAGGGTGCGGAAGAGGAGAGCATCCCCTCAAGGATGGCTGTGGATAGACCACGGCGCCCGATGCGTTGAATGAGACGTAGACGGGGATTATTCTGTATCTGTTCACGGATCACATCAGAAGTGCCATCGGGGGAGTTATCATCCACAAAGATGATCTCCCAACGCATCGTCACCGCGTTCATGGCTTCCTCTATGCGTTGGATGATCTTAACAATATTTTCGGATTCATTGAATGTGGGAATAATTAAAGAGAAGAGAATCGGGGCGGGTGATGTGGACTTCATTTTATTATACATCTCATGAGAGCATCCCTCTTAAATATTTCCCATTAGAATATCATAGTGCGTAACGAATGGCGAACAAAGTTGATTGGATCGTTGACAGTATTTTACCATACTGTCAACGATCCCTGACTGAATATCCCAGAGTGAAAATTATGTTGTATCACTATTGTAAACGTGATACCGATTCCGCCCCCCCTTCTTTGCATCATACATGGCCAGATCAGCATATTTGATTAACTGCTCCATATCTTTGGCATGAAATGGATGAAAAGCGATGCCAACACTGGCGCCGACATGACACGTTATCCCATTTAACACAAAGGGCAACGACATCGACTCAATGATCTGATTGGCAACCCTTTTGGCATCTTGAATTTTTGCGGCACGACGCAGAATCACTGTAAACTCATCTCCTCCCAACCGAGATACCGTATCCTCAGCACGCACCAAACTGTGTAGACGTTTTGCAACTTCTTGAAGCAACAGGTCACCAATCTCATGCCCGTGCACATCGTTAACCTGCTTAAAACGATCCAGATCGATAAACATCAGTGCGCTTGCCGTTTTGTAACGATGGTTCTCTCTTACGGCCTGGGACAGGCGCTCTCTAAATAACAGACGGTTGGGTATACCGGTAAGTGGATCATAAAAAGCCAGGCGTTCAAGGTTTGCCTCATTTTCTTTCCGTTGGGAAATATCATTGAATACCGCAACATAATTAGAGACCTGCCCATTGATATCAGAGATCGCACTAATGGCCAGTTGTTGAGGATAGATGTCACCATCCTTACGACGATTCCAGATCTCGCCACGCCATAAACCTTCTTCTGTTATCGACTTCCACATCGCTTTATAAAAAGCTTGATCATGACGTCCAGACTGAAGAATATTGGGCCTCTTCCCGACAACTTCGTTCAGAAGATAGCCAGTAACTTCTGAAAAAGCCGGATTAACCATCTTGATAATTCCCTGATGATCTGTCACACAGATTCCATCCGCCGCATGCTCCATGACACGCGCACCCAATTTGAGCTTCCGTTCCGCCTCTTTCCGTTCTGTAATATCTCTGAGTATCCCAATGGCATGCCATCTTCCTTCCATTTTTAGAGCACTGGTCGATACTTCAACGGGAAATTCACTGCCATCTTTATGTAGTGAAACCATCTCAATTGTTTGACCAAGCACTTTTTCTCCCCGCCCCGTTTCAGCAAAAACCATAAATCCCGCATAGGCACGCGCTCTAAAACGCTCTGGCACCAACACCTTGTGCATATCAAGCCCAAGAACCTCTTTCTCTTCATAACCAAACATCTGTGTTGCAGCAAAGTTCCAAAGCGCGATCTTTCCACGGCAATCCACCATGACAATGGCATCTTTTGCAGAGTCACTCACACCACGAAACATCTTCTCACTTTTGCTCAGTGCGGCTTGCGCCTCCTCTCTTCTGTGCATCTCTTTCGCGGCGCGCGTAACCAGAATCAATGCCAATAACGTCAACCCCATCCCCATGAAAATCATATCATAATTAAAACGTTTCAGGAGTGCATTCATCGCAGAACGCTGTGCGGCAATATCAAAGTAGACTTCAAAACTCCCCACAAAAGTATGTTTTCTCATTACAGGAACATAGGTCTCGACAACCGTCTTACTGACGCGTCTCCCTTCAAGACTCCTGCCATCCTTCTCTACCACCTTCGTAAAAACCTGACCTTTGGCAACAATGTTATGAAAGTAATCACGCTCATTAATCTTTCCGACATCCTTTGCATTGGTTGAGAAGATCACCTCTCCAGTGCGAGAAAAAACTTTAACCTTTTCCAGTTTCAGATCCCTTGAGACCATCGAGACCTCTTCAATCCACGCTTCCGGAATTGATTCAGGACGATCAAGGGGACTATTTTTAAAAAAATTATAAGCAGACAGATGCGTTGCAACACGAATAGCCTGATCTTCTGCGGCATAGGTTAGAAAGTCACGGAACTGTGGAAAGACCCGATATCGCTCATAAATGGGTATCAGGATTGCGATAGTCAAAAACGCCAACAGCACATTGCGCAAGAACGGCACATACATGAAACTGTATATTTTTTTAGCCATGACATTACCAACATAAAGGTTGTTTATGCATCTAACCATAATACCATACAAGGGCATACCAAAAGCAAATAATAATGAGATTAATCCACAATTCTAAATATGGCGCATACAATAGACGCACTATTATCATTTTCTAATATGCCAGAGAAACAAATGTTCTCCTTGACATTTTATAGACTCTTTTCTAACTTTATCTGCGTATTGGATGCCTTTATAAAAAAAGGCTTGGTTAAATCAACCAAACGGGAAGTCTGGTGAAAGGCCAGCGCTGCCCCCGCAACGGTATATGCATTTTTATTAAGGTCATCGTTATTGATGAACCCTTATAAACAGGCATGAGCCCGGAGACCGATCCAGTGCGTTTACCGTGTCGCGGTGGGCGGCCGGAGCGGTGACCAATATATCTATTACCTACTGATTTTTTGGCCTCTCCCCTCCCCTATCGTGATACTTCAATCGTTACCCTTTTAAGCGCGGGTGTGCGCCTTTTGGAGAAGTATCATGTTTTCTCTCTTAAACGCTGCAAAAAATCCTCTTTTTAAAAAGAGCGTTCTTCTCTCCTCTATTCTCTCTGCGAGCTTCCTTCAGACAGCCATTGCAGATAATGATATTCCCACCATTGTTGTGACCGCAACCCGTACAGCAACGCCAAAGACACAGACCATCGCACCTGTGACCGTTCTTACCAGGGCGGATATCGAAAAAAAACAGACACAGAATATTCCTGAACTTCTCGCCGCCCTTCCAGGAATCGATATCGTCCAGAATGGCGGCGCTGGAGCCAACACCAGCCTCTATATGCGGGGAACCAATGCGGGCCATGTGCTGGTTTTGGTTAATGGACGGAAAATGGGCTCTGCGACCACAGGCACAATCTCCTGGCAGTATCTTCCCGTAGCCCAGATTGAACGCATCGAAATTATTCGTGGACCGCGCTCCAGCCTCTACGGCTCTGAAGCGATAGGTGGGGTAATCCAGATCTTTACCCGCCAAGGCATGCAAGGGTTCAATGTGGATCTGGAGATGGGCGCTGGAAGCTGGAATACCCGCCACACCAGTGCTATTTTCTCAGGCGGCGCTAAGAGAAGCCAAGCTTCTCTGGGAATCTCTCTCGATAAGAGCGGAGGGTATAATGTCAAACAGTTCTCTTCTGCGAATAATGCCGCCAACGACCCAGATGATGATGGCCATAAAAACGAAGCGATCAGTGTGAACCTCTCCCATAAATGGCCAGAATGGGGAGAAGTTGAAGCCGATTTTTTCCATGCCAAAACCCAAACCGAATACGATGCCACCAATACCTGGTCTACGACCGATGAAAATGCCTCCACCCAACAGAGCCTGGGGTTAAAACTCACGCTTGATCCACTCTCCTGGTTAAAGACAACCCTATCGTGGGGCACAAGTCGTGATGATTCAAAAAGCTTCTCTGTAAACCGTCTTGATAATATATTCAATACCCACAGACGGAATGCTTCGGCTCAATTTGATCTTCTGCCCGCAAAGGGACATGTGATCACTGTGGGCGCAGATTATATGGATGAACAAATTTCAGGAACCAGTAACTATGATCTCTCCCAGCGTTATGATCGCGCCGCTTTTCTGCAATATCAGGGCATGTGGAGACGTTTAAACTGGGTTTTAGGTATCCGTGAAGGGCGCAATGAACAGTTCGGTCGCCATTTTACTGGAAACGCAGAGTTTGGTTTTAAACTCTCCGATAATCTTCGCCTCATTAGCGGCTATGGCAGCGCTTATAAAGCCCCTTCATTTAATGATCTCTACTTCCCTGATACCGCATTTGTCGGAAAGGGAAACCCCTCTTTGCAACCGGAAGAGTCGGTAAGCTACGAGTTAGGCTTGGCGGGTGAGACAATGGGATACACCTGGAGTGCAAGAAGATTCCATACAGATATTAAAGGATTGATCTCCTGGAGTGCTTCGGCTGGCAACCCTTTCTACTGGACACCTGACAACAGTGATGATGCAAGAATCAGAGGGTTGGAGTTAGAACTTGGTGGCATGTTAGCAGACTTCGATATTGAATTAACCGCAACCCTTTTAGATCCCGAAGATAAAGCCACTGGTTTGCAGTTGAGCCGTCGTGCAAAACAGAGTTACAAACTGGATGTTGGTTATGCGTGGGAGCAGTGGCCGATGCAGGTTAATGCCACACTCCGTGCCCAGAGTACCCGCTATAACGATTCCGCCAATCTCTATCCTGTTGCGGGCTTTAGTGTTATTGATCTCACAGGAACCTATGATCTCTCGGAAACATGGCAGGGGCGTTTGAAGATAAGCAATCTGCTCGATAAACGATACAGAACAACCATGGCGACAGCGACACCCTATGATGCCCCAGGACGAAATATCTTTTTCTCTCTGGCCTGGAAATATAGCCAATAGTTTTTATCAATCACGCTTTAAAGGGTAGAGACGTGCACAGCCAGGTCATTAAATGGTTCTCTTTGGTGGGGTTTGCGTTTTTTGCGCTGCTCTGTGCGCTCTTCTCTCTTAAAGTGGGCTCGGTGGCGATCTTGTGGTCGGATCTTCTGAAGATCCTTCTGGGAGAGGGGGACCCCTTTATGGCAAACCTGATATGGAAGCTACGTTTCCCCCGGGTAGCGAATGGCTTTGTCACCGGGTCGGCTCTGGCCCTATCGGGCGCTCTGATGCAGGTTCTACTGCATAACCCTCTCGCTGACCCTTATGTTTTAGGTGTCTCTGGTGGCGCTGCGGCCATGGCACTAATCCTAATCATGGCGGGCATCAGTGGCACATTTTTAGATCTTGGCGCTTTTGCTGGCGCTCTACTCTCCATGGCACTGGTTTTTATTCTCGCCCGTGGAAGGGGGGGATCACATACCCGAATGCTACTCACAGGCGTGGTGATGGCGGCAGGATGGGGCGCTTTAATCAGTTTTCTTCTGGCGGTAGCACCAGAGAGTCATCTGCGTGGTATGGTTTTCTGGCTGATGGGCGATGTGGGCTATGGAACCGAATATACAGTGGTCTACACCCTTCTTATTGCAGCGTTTCTTATCATATGGCCGCAGTCGCGTGCGCTGGATCTTCTTACAAGAGATCAAAGTCGTGCCGCCGCCCTAGGGGTTGAGGTTGAGAGAATACGCTTTGTTCTTTTTCTGCTCTCCTCTCTATTGACCGCCGGTGCGGTGATGACCTCTGGCACCATCGGTTTTGTTGGTCTGGTTACGCCCCACCTGTTGCGCCTGCTGGGATTTCATCAGCACCGTTTTCTACTTCCAGCCTCTGTAATGTTTGGCGGAACCCTGGTGATGCTGGCCGATACCTTAGCCCGTACCGTGATTGCGCCGCAACAACTCCCTGTGGGAGTGATCACCACCATGGTGGGCGTACCACTCTTTCTTATCCTGCTCAAAAGAGGAACCCTTCGTTAAGATGCCGCCCTCCGCTAAAAAACTTCTACAGGTAGAAAAAGCGTCAATCTCTGTGGCGGATAAGAGAATCATCAAGGATCTCTCTCTGGATCTTAAAGCGGGCTCTTGTGTGGCAGTTTTAGGGCGCAATGGGGTGGGAAAAACCACGCTGCTAAAAACCCTGGCAGGATTGCTTCCCCTGCAAAAGGGCTCTATCGACCTTGATGGTGAAAAACTCCACAATCTCTCCAGACGCAAAATTGCTAAAAAACTGGGCATACTGTTTCAGCAGAGCGTTGAAAACTTTCCGACAACCGTTCTAGAATCTGTTTTAAGTGGTCGCTTTCCTCACTTGGAACCGTGGCAACTGGAGTCTGATGAAGATTTTAAAAAAGCACGCCAAGCGCTCAAGGATGTTAACTTAGCGCATTTTGAGTCGCGCTTCCTAGATACCCTCTCTGGAGGAGAGCGGCGACGTCTCGATTTTGCTGTACTGCTCTGTCAGGAGCCACAGATATTGCTCTTAGATGAGCCTGTAAATCATCTTGATCTCCGTTTTGCCATTCATCTTTTAGATCATATGCAAAAGCTGGCCAGAAAAGAGCACCGCGCGGTATTGATGGTGCTTCATGATATGAATCTTGCCGCACGTTTTTGTGAGCAGATGCTGTTTCTTTATGGGGAGGGCGATTGGGAGATAGGTACGCGCTCAACCATGATGACACCAGAGCGTTTGAGTAGACTCTATGATTATCCAATCTCTAAAAAAACGTTTGAGAATCTCACCCTCTGGTATCCACTTTAAGCGCTTTTTTAATCCACCAAGTAGTTTATCCATTATTTTTTTATTTATTCATAATCCCTTAAGGCCCGCGCGTTTCGCCTGTTTTTTCCGTCATCTTTTTTTTAAGCACCTCATGATAGGAGGAGAGCGCTTTGATCATCTTCTCTTGATGGCTCTCCTGCACAATATCGTCAGATATTGATGTTTCTCCATTCAGATCAGGCCAGAACATCTCTGCAAAAACAGGCTGTGATAAAAAAGCGTTTTTGGGCGCCATCACCACGCGTGGACGCAAAGCCATAAGGATCTGGAGAATTGCGGTATGAATATGTTCACACTGTCCCAAATTAAGAGCACCATCAGGGTGCTTTAGTAACCATTCAAAGAGTTGCTCCGCCTCATCAATGGTGCAGACATCAATTAATAAAGCTTCCGTTTCGGTAAAAGACATAGGCATTGAGAAGCCTCCTTTTTGTCACTACACTTTTTGGACAGACATTACTTTCAATACGTTATTATCGTCTTTGCGGTGCCCCGCTTCAACTTGCCCTTCAATATTCTCTGATGGTCTCATAAGCACTCTCCATCTGCTCCATAACAGTTTGACACGGTCGAAGCCAAAACGTAGCGCATCCGCATAATTATGGACCTCTTTGGCCGCAGCGGAAGAGAACCGTCTGTTTGCACGATCACTGCGATAAAGCTCATCGTGTGTTGTGATGATATTCTCAATAGCTGAGCTATCTTTTGCTTCTTGCAAGGCGAGTGTACTAATTAAAAGATCCTGATTAGGCATGCCTGTAGCCACACCTTTCAGCTCACCCAATGCTTGATGTGCTCTGGCGAGCTTTTTTAATACAGCCCGTGATTCGATATCCTGCTCAAACGGCAACTTTAATGGCATGACCATGATTGTCCCATCTACTTAAGATGCACATCTACTCAACTGGAAAGGCCGTAGGCTCCAACCATTGCCTCTTGGATAAAAAAAAGCGCCCCATTTAAGAGGCGCTTTTTTTAGATAAACAAGTGATCAGAATCTTCTCTTTATCCCAGGAAGTCTGAACGCTCCTGAAATAGAGATCTGAATCAAAACTTATTGCATGGTTTTCATTTCAACGCGGCGGTTGATCGCACGGCCTTGGGCTGTGGAGTTATCCGCTGCAGGAACGTTGAGACCATAGCCTTTTGCAGTGAGACGATCCGCTGCAACGCCTTTTCTGATCAGATAGCTTCTGACAGTGTTGGCACGACGCTCGGAGAGTCTTTGGTTGTAATCGGCGGCACCGATGCTGTCGGTATGGCCTTGGATCTCAATTTTGACTGCATCGTTACGTTTCAGGAAGGCGGCCACTTCGTTGAGCACTTTGCGAGAACTGTAACGGAGAGTGGAGCGTCCACTGTCGAAGTTAACGCCTTTGAGCACCCAACAACCACGCTCGTCCACTTTAACACCAGCCGGTGTTGCAGGGCAGAGGTCGTTTGCGTTCAGAACGCCATCGCCATCTAGATCGACGGGACAGCCTTTGCTATCGACATCGGTTCCAGGAGGTGTGCCGGGGCATTTATCGAGGTAGTCGGGGATACCGTCGCCATCGCTATCAATGGGGCAGCCTTTGGTATCGACGGAGACACCAGCGGGTGTGCCGGGGCATTTATCGAGGTAGTCGGGTACGCCATCACCATCGCTATCGACAGGGCAACCTTTGGCATCGACAGTGACACCTTGCGGGGTGCCGGGACATTTATCTTTGCTGTCTTTGACGCCATCTTTGTCGGCATCGCCATCCCAAGAGTCTGTGTAGTAGCCAAATCCAGTGTAGCCAGGCTCATAGATGAAAGGGTGACCGTTGTTGGGGCCTTTCCAACCCTTAATTCCAGCGGGTTCGTAAGTGTTTTTGTGGCTGCCGTGGCTTGATGCGTTGGCAAGGGAACCGCCAGCTAAAAGAATGGCCAGTCCTACGCCGAGTGCGTGTTTCATACGGAATTTAGGCATCTTACCTCTACTCCTAAAAAATAATTGTCTGTTTGAAATTTCGCAAAAACAAAATGACGGTTTCCGCGCTTTTTGGTTACCGCCGCTGATTTTCAAATTAATAAACAGCTATGATAACGGATCTCCGTGAAAAAAGAAACGAAGTATTGAAAAAAAATATTTCTTTTTTCAAGGTTTCCATAAGTGTACTTTTCCGGATCGCCAGACGTTGTTCTCTTTTTCATAAAAAGAAGGGAACCAAAATGCGTTTAGTCCATGAATCTTGTTCCAGAGCATCTGTTGCAGGCTCTCTTCTTTATAGTAACTTCAAAGAGATCTTTGTGGATATTAAGGCGTTTTATTGCCTATAGACCTCGAAGCAGTTGTAGTGCAAGCTGGGGTTGAAGGTTGGATTGGGTGAGAACAGCGACACCGGCCTGTTGAAGTATCACATTTCGTGTAAGCAGTGTGGTTTCAGCGGCGATATCTGCATCCATAATATTAGATCGGGCAGATTCCGTATTAGTTGACATATTTTGTAAATTATTGAGCGTAATATCGAGCCGGCTCTGTACAGCGCCCAAGTCAGCACGGATATCACTGACACTGGTGATGGCGGAATCGACCACATCAATCATGGAGTTAAGAAAGCTCTGCGCACTGGTCGCGGTCAGTCCAGTTCCACCGGTACTCCCCCCGCCCATGGAGAATGCGGTAATCACAATCGATTTGGTAACCCCCACAGCGGAGGCTGTGGCGGCATTAATGTTGAGTTTGACGGTTTCATTACCTTCAGGCCCAACCTGAAAATTCACACCATTGGTGGCTTGGGAGTAGGTGCCATCCAGAAGGGTGAGATCATTATACTCTGTGTTTGCAGAGATACGATCAATGGTGGACATCAATGCGTTAACCTCTTTCCAGATGCTTTCACGGTCATCGGAGGCTAAAGCCGCACTGCTCGCTTCGATGGAGAGATCGCGTATGGTTTGCAGCGCATCGGTGGTCTCTTCTAAGGCACCATCGGCAACCTGTATGAGGGAGATGCCATCGTTGGCATTGCGTGCAGCCTGGTTGAGTCCACGGATTTGCGAAGTGAGCCGGGTCGCGATGGAGAGGCCGGGCGCATCATCAGAGGAGCTATTGATGCGCAATCCACTAGAGAGCCTGGCGAAGGTTGTGTTGAGTGTCTCTGTGGACTCATCGATATTTCGTTGCGCCAAGAGTGCGGCGATATTACTGGCGATGGAAATAGCCATAATTCCAATCTCCCAATGTGTACCGCTTCCATATTCTTAAAAGCCAAGGCGAAGCCCTTAGAGGTCTGAAATCTCGAATAGTTTTTTAGCGGTGGGTGTCTTTATAAGGATCTTATCGGCAATAGATCGTGGGGTCTTGCGATTTTTTTATTTAAGTTTTATTTTTTGTGGCCGAAAAAAAACTCAAACCCCATTTGCTTTCGATACGGTTTGCTTTTATAAAAAGCCCGTTAATTTCATTGGGCTTAAGCCCCTTGGCTTCTCTTTCCGAAACACCCTTTCAACCCTTTCAACGCACGCGGAAAGTGATGATTTTTCCAAGGGACTTAAAGCACAAACCTGATGAAATTACGTCAGGTGCTTCCCTTTTGGGGGGCACCTCTATAAAAAATAGAGCAAAGATTTTAATTGATGCGCTATTTTTTTATGACGGTTGGAAGTTTTGTTCTCGGATTGTCGGCGCGGCGGTTTGTTTAACGTCCGTGTCGCGCCGTTCATCCGCGAGCTTTTCTGTTTTTAATAATGGTGTGGGGCCTGCTTTGATCAAAGTTCAACTGAATTAAGAGAAAACAGGCCATACCTTTTTATCATTAGATAAAGGTTTGAGCCCATTAAGCCATAATAGAGAAACCTGATTCTGGCGGAATGGCGGCATTAAGTGTCCCCTCCTTAACGATCTGATTGATCGAGGCATCAGGGGCTGGCTGTTTTTCGGCTTGATTGAGCCCACGAATCTGGGACGAGAGTTGGCTGGCTAAAGAGAGGTCTTTAGAGCCTTCATCTTTATCTGAGGAAGCGGTCACTTCGGGCACACCATTAACCTGAACCCCCGAAGAGGAGAGTCGGGAGAGCGTTTGCCCAAAAGTTTTTTGTGTCGTAGAGCTTTGCCGTGTGATTGCGGCAACGGCGGCGATATTGGTCGAGACTGAGAGAGCCATGACGAACCTCCATGAGGTTTCCATATCTTCTTAAAGTCTGATCTGGTCGTGAATTAAAATCCAGGCCCTTTCACCTTCCTGAATTTTTTCACTTAAAAAAACTTTAAGTGGATACGAAACAAGGGTGTTTAAAAATTTAGGCTTTTGGAGGCGTCCGTCGATGATAAATCCCCATTTACTTTCGATACGGCGACTCAAAAGCGGTTTATGCACATTAAGCTTCTCGAATATCCCTTCCCAAACACCCTTGGTTTGCGGCCCTTTCAACTGCACGCGGAAGCGGATATGTGGCTGGAAGCGTTTTTTTATAAAGAAACACTGAGGGCTCTAAAAATAGATTAAAGCCTAAATCAGAGGTTTCCGATAAGGGTAATGATACCCTCTCTCACTCTCTTCGACAATGGATTTTCAAAAACGTTCAAAACTTAAAATCCAAATTTTTGTCTATTTAAGAGGAGTGACTGCTTTTGCAAACGATAAGAGGAGAGACTTCCCCTCTTATCTTTACTATCGGTAAGAGCGCGAAGACTCTTTAATTCTTTTTTTATATTTTTAGCAATTTTTTTTTCTCATGTAAATAGTTAAAGGGGATAAAAAAAAATTTTTTGCACTTTTCTGATTTTAAGTGGCGCTATTTCCTTCTATGCGGTGGTTACTTCTGTTAAGGTTAGCCTTTATTTTAGGGCGGTGCGGCGATCATAAATATTGATCGCACCTGTTTTACGTTTCTGGTTGAATTGGCCATGTCTGAAAAGAAAAAAGAGCTGCATCTCCTCTATATGGAAGATGATCCCGATCTGGCTATTCTGGTTGCGCGTCGTCTTCAGAACAGTGGTTTTAGAGTCACCACAGCAGAGAATGGTGAAGAGGGGCTTGTCTTCCTCGAACGGGATAAGTTTGACTTGATTGCTGTGGATTACCTTATGCCCCGTCTCAACGGACTGGAGGTCATCAAGCAGTTGGCCAATTTTAAAGATGCGCCACCAGCGATCATGATCTCTGGTGTCGAGGATCTTAACATTGCCGTCGAAGCGATGCGTCTGGGCGCCTCAGATTATCTGGTCAAAGATCGCCGTGCGGGTTATGTGGAACTCCTACCTAAGGTGATTGCACAGGTTCTGGAGAAGAAAAAACTTCTTGAGGAAAAAAAACGCGCTGAAAAAAAGGCCCAAGCCCTCAACGCCCGCAATGCCCTAATTCTGAAATCAGCGGGAGAAAGTATCTATGGTGTGGATCGCAACGGCTTGATCACCTTTGCCAACGATGCCGCTTGCCGCTTAGCGGGCATTCCTGAAGGAGAAGATGGCCTCGATAACCATCAAGGCGCGATTCTGCATCATACTGGGGAGCACTCCAGAGTTCCAGATAACTGTCCTGTGCGAACCACCATCCGGGATGGCCGAACCCGCAAGATCACCGAAGAGTTTTTTGTGCGCTTAGATGGCACCCGCCATCCGGTGGAGTATACCGTGACACCAATTATGGAAGAGAATATTCCTCAAGGTGCTGTGGTGGTCGCAACAGACATCTCTGAACGGCGAAAGATGGAGAAAATTCTTCATCAGGCGCGCCGGGTGGCAGAAAATGCCAATCAGGCAAAGAGCGAATTTCTCGCCACCATGAGTCATGAGATCCGCACACCAATGAACGCCATTATCGGTACCGCTGAACTCCTGATGGCCACCCACCTTACCGAAGAGCAGGCAAGATATATCCGTATTTTTCAACACTCCGGTGAAGCACTGCTCGATCTTATCAGTGATATCCTTGATCTCTCCAAACTGGAATCCGGACAGCTTGAGGTGGATCATGTCGCCTTCGATCTTGAAGAGTTGATGGAGAGCATCTCCAGCATCATGGGACTGCGTGCACTGGAAAAAGACCTCTATATGATGTCGCACATCTCTTCACACACCCCCGTACGGGTGATCGGAGATCCCGCGCGCCTAAGACAGATCCTGGTTAATCTGGTGGGCAACGCCATCAAATTTACCGAACAGGGCGAAGTGGCCATTCGGGTTCACTGCCTGGATCAACGGGATAGCAGCAGCGGTTTATATCAGTTTACCGTCTCTGATACAGGCATTGGTATTCCCCCTGACAAACAGAAAAGCATTTTTCAGGCATTCACCCAGGCCGACGCCTCCATGACACGAAAACATGGTGGCACCGGATTGGGATTAACGATCTGTCAGCGCCTTGTTGAGTTGATGAATGGGACAATCAAAGTTAAAAGCAAAGAAGGACTTGGCAGTTCATTCCAATTTGAGGTTCCTCTAGAGATCGCAGAGATATCCACCACGATAAGTGAAGAGGAGTGTATCTGCCTGAAGAAAAAAACAGCCCTTCTCTTCAGTGACAGTCGCGCTTCACGCCTGGTAATCCAGGAGATGCTCGAAAATGCCCAGGTTAACGTGCGATGCACCAGCAATCATGATCTTTTTGCCGCCGCATTTGATCAGGCACTGGCACTGGATGATCTCCCGGATATCACCATCATTGATGCCCATCCCCCTTTTCCAGGGATGGATGCCTTCAGTTATGCGGCAAGGCTGCGTGAAAGACCTGGATGCGAAAATCTGCCTGTAATTGTTCTTACACAAAAATATAGTAAAGACCATATCGTCTGGGCAGAAACACTGGGATTAGCCACCCTGGTTAAACCGATCAAAAGAACCCGCTTTATTCGCACCATCGCCGCCACGCTAGGACTGATTACTGAGGTAATCCAGACAGAACAGAGCCATCCTCCCCCTCCTGATTTTACGCCTTATCGGGAGGTGCGCATTCTTCTGGCAGAAGATGCCGAAGATAATGCTCTTCTCTTAAAGGCCTTCTTAAAAATTGAATTCCAGAATGTGGATGTGGCTGAAAATGGTTTGAGTGCTGTGGAGAAGTTTAAGAAAGGCTTCTATGATGTGGTGGTGATGGATGCACAAATGCCCGAGATGGATGGCTACTCCGCAACCAAAGAGATCCGATCCTGGGAGAAAGAGACCAGTCGCCCGCCCGCCGTGATTATCGCGATTACAGCCAATATTCTCCGTGAAGATAAACGGAAAAGCATTGAGAGCGGTTGCGATTCTCACCTGACCAAACCGATCAAAAAAGATCTTCTGCTCCGGGAGATCCGGCGCCTGATTCGACGCCGTTCAGAGAGTGTCACACTCTAAGAACAGTACTTTTAAGATATTTTTGCGCGCATAGTTTTGGTCGCAATCCCCTGTCTGTCTGGGATGCCGGTCTGACTCTTTAGAAAATGCTTACGTAGAGGATAACAGACTTTGATTCAACGCTTTTGCTAAAATCAGCAGAGATGATGATTTTAGCAGGCATCGGCCAGGCTGCATGCTAATTTATTGAAAAACCTCCTTCAAAGAATCGGCTTCAAAAACACGAGCACTCCAGACGGTCAACTGTTCAAGATCCGCATTGAACAGCCTTTCTACACTTTCTACTGGAAGAGAACCAAACTTCTCTTCTAAAACACGCTGAAGAAATACAGCCTGACTCCTAGCTCCTTCAGCTTTACCCTCAGCACGGCCTTCCGCTTTTCCCTCAGCTTTGCCTTCAGCACGGCCTTCCGCTTTTCCCTCAGCTTTGCCTTCAGCACGGCCTTCCGCTTTTCCCTCAGCACGGCCTTCCGCTTTTCCCTCAACTCTGCCTTTGGCTTTTCCTTCCTCCCTGGCTTGAATCAGATATTTGGAGAATTCAGAACCTTCAAATATCTTTTTAGAAAATTCTGGATCTTCAAATATCTCCTCAATAGGCATCGCTGAAAGCACAAGTTCCCTGGTCCACGCCCTATACTCCTCTTCTGTAATATCATCATATTCTAAAGTTTCTTCTGTGACTTCCATCCAGCGTCTCCTTAAGGTATTAATTAGATGTAGTAATTTTAAGGAATGGCGTAGCCAGTCAGAACGCATAAGCGTTGCAAAAGCTTTTTTGCGCTCCGCTTTTCTGCTCGCAAAACATTTTAGGAAAGCATTGTGTGGTTTATCATCCAGTTCATTCAGAAGAATGACACGTAAATTCTCACCCCAAGGAGAACGCTTGCAGATATAAACGCCCGGAGCTTCCATGGGTTCAAAGCTGAATTTTCTTAGTATATCACGCCTAGGCGTAATCGCACCAACCAAAACGCTTTGTAGCTTCTCCCGATCCAGCTTTTCTCGTTGTAGATAAAAATAGTCATAGGCACTGATTTTCTTAAATGCACCGACTGTAATGCTTTCACGCATTTTCAGCTCAATCAAAATATGATCTTCTGGCACATCTCTTAAACCATCTGCGAGAAAAAGCCGCTGTTCTTCAGTCCAGAAATCCCCAGTGCGCCGAATGAGAATCAAATCGGCGCGAGGATTCTTCACCACCACCTTTTCAGAAAGAACTTCCACCCCTCTGGGTTGCAGTGTTTCTTTTAAAAGATCTCTCAACAAGCAGTGCCAACAGGTTCTCTTCTTCTTATCCTTCAAAAGTTAAACCTCACTTTGCCTCGTTTGCAAAAACAACCTCTATGCTACTCCATTATATTTATGCAGTGAACGGATCGCAGTCCTCTGTCTGTCCGAGGTGCTGGCCTGACTCTATTGGATGGCTATCATGAATGGGCAATGTCGCAATCCCCTGCCTGTACAGGGTGCCGATCTGACAAAAGTTTCCATGAATATGGACAAAAAGCAGTCGCAATCCCCTGCCTGTACGGGGTACCGGTCTGACGGTGTCGAACTGGCCATGGCGCTGGCGGCCTAAGTCGCAATCCCCTGCTTGTACGGGGTGCCGGTCTGACACTACCTTCTGGTGTATGGTTCAACACATTCACGTCGCAATCCTCTGCCTGTCCGGGGTGCCGGTCTGACTCTTTAGAAAATGCTTGCGTATTAAGGATAACAGACTTTGATTCAACGCTTTTGCTAAAATCAGCAGAGGTGATTATTTTAGCAGGCATCGGCCAGGCTGCGTGCTAATTTATTGAAAAACCTCCTTCAAAGAATCGGCTTCAAAAACACGAGCACTCCAGACAGTCAACTGTTCAAGATCCGCATTGAACAACCTTTCTACACTTTCTACTGGAAGAGAACCAAACTTCTCTTCTAAAACACGCTGAAGAAATACAGCCTGACTCCTAGCTCCTTCAGCTTTACCCTCAGCACGGCCTTCCGCTTTTCCCTCAACTCTGCCTTTAGCTTCCCCCTCCTCCCTAGCTTGAGCCAGATATTTGGAAAGCTCTGGCTCTTCAAAAATCTCCTCAATAGGCATCGCTGAAAGCACAAGTTCCCTGGTCCACGCCCTATACTCCTCTTCTGTAATATCATCATATTCTAAAGTTTCTTCTGTGACTTCCATCCAGCGTCTCCTTAAGGTATTAATTAGATGTAGTAATTTTAAGGAATGGTGTAGCCAGTCAGAACGCATAAGCGTTGCAAAAGCTTTTTTGCGCTCCGCTTTTCTGCTCGCAAAACATTTTAGGAAAGCATTGTGTGGTTTATCATCCAGTTCATTCAGAA
>JBQGBW010000025.1:0-49472 GCA_052043475.1 Magnetococcales bacterium HHB-1 | reverse complement strand
CGACTTTCGGGAATTATCCCCAGAACCTGCGTACGGAATATGTGCGCCCAACTCCGTTCCAACTCGTCCTGGTGCTTCTTTGGCATCCAAAAGTGCGATTCCTCCATACTGATCTGTGGGTCCATCGGTCGAAACATTATTCCAGATCCATTTGATATGATTTAATATTTAGTGCAAAACTATATCATAACCCTATCATCCTGGCACTGCACCACGTTCCTTAAATCAAGACTTTTTGCGGGAGACTCTTCCATAGTCTCCTCCAATATCAAGAGCATGGCTGTTTTGTTTATATTGAATGTATATCACAAAGTAACATAAAAAAATAAAGTTACTTATCTATCCCTTTTAGAATGCAAAAAAAAACGCCAAACCCCATAAGGATATTCAAGGAACGATCGCATTATAGATCCATGACGTGAGACTGAAACATGTCAAGAGTAAAAAAACTGAATGATAAAAAAGCCATATTTCTTTTCGTAAAACTCCTCTGCAACCATTTATCTTAAATAAGAACCCATGGTATAAAAATCAGAGCAATCGTAAGATTGATTCAACTCCTCTTTTTAAGGTAATCTTTTTGTGTGCGGTTTCACAGGCTTTATCCTTCCAAAACATCACACGTTTCAGCAACTACTGGAACAGACCATCCAGACCATGACCCAAACCCTTAAAAGCCGTGGTCCCGATGATGGTGGCGTCTGGTGTGATCCAAAAGCAGGTATCGCCTTGGGCCATCGACGCCTTGCCATTTTGGATCTCTCCCCACTTGGTCATCAGCCGATGATCTCTCCTAGCGGTCGTTTCATCTTGGTCTATAACGGTGAGGTTTATAATTTTAAAACCTTAAGAGAGCAATTACAAAAGCAAGGGATCTCTTTTAAGGGGGACTCCGATACTGAGGTTCTTCTGGCGGGTTTTGAGGTATGGGGAATCAAAAAGACCATTCAATCCGCTGTGGGTATGTTTGCTTTGGCACTATGGGATAAAAAGAGACACACATTAACATTGGTTCGGGATCGTTTAGGGATTAAACCGCTCTACTGGGGATGGATTAAAGGCACCCTCTTCTTTGGTTCACAGTTGAAAAGTTTTTTCCCTCATCCGCACTGGCGAGGAGTCATTGATCGCACGGTACTCAATCAATACCTCCACCATGGACGCATCGCCTCTCCCACATCAATCTTTAAAAATATCGCGCAACTCAAAGCAGGCCATATTCTCACCATCAATGAGAAACACCAATCCCAGAGCACCCCCTACTGGTCTCTTGGGCAGATCACCCACCAACCGCGCTGGCCAAAGCAGGATATGATCGGGGCTAAAAAGGCGCTGAAATCCAAAATTAAACAAGCCATTACCCAAAGAATGGTGGCTGATGTCCCCTTAGGTGCTTTTCTCTCTGGGGGGGTGGATAGCTCTTTAGTGGTTGCACTGATGCAGTCGGTATCGCATCAGCCCATTCAAACCTTCTCCATCGGTTTTGAAGAGAAGGGTTATGATGAATCGCGCTTTGCTAAAGAAGTAGCTAAACATCTACATACCGATCACACCACCTGGAAAGTTTCTGCCAAAGATGCCCAAAATGTGATTGAAAAACTCCCCGAGATCTATGATGAACCCTTTGCGGATTCCTCACAGATTCCCACCTATCTGGTCTCTCTTCTGGCAAGAAAAAGCGTGACTGTGGCACTCTCTGGAGATGGTGGTGATGAAAACTTTGCCGGTTACTACCGTCATATGATCGCACCAGGTGTGGAGAAATTATTTCAAAAAACGCCTAACCTTCTCCGCCGCTTGGCTGAAAAAGGCATTTTATTGCGTTCTCCCCAACAGTGGAATCAGTTATTTAATCGCTTACGCTTAACGAAGTGGCGTCAGCCCGGTGATAAGCTCTTTAAAATGGCACGACTGCTCCGTGCTCAAGATGAAACCCAAATCTATCATCAGATCACCACCCTCTGGCCTGAATCCACTTCACCGATATTAGAAGAAGATTTCTCTCCAGCACCAACCGATTCATCCACATTATCGCTGCTGGATCAATTTCGACTTTTGGATATGCAGGGCTACCTTGCCGATGATATCCTAACCAAAGTGGATCGCGCCAGCATGAGTGTCGGTTTAGAGGCCCGCGTCCCCTTACTGGATCATCGCGTTATTAAACTGGCCTGGCAACTTCCTCAAGACTTTCTTCTCCATCAAGGCCAAGGAAAATGGCTTCTTAGACAGATTCTCTATGATTATGTACCCACATCTTTGATTGAACGGCCAAAAACAGGTTTTGCCATTCCACTGGATCAATGGTTAAGAGGTGATCTCAAAGATTGGGCGGAGGATCTTCTATCTGAGAATGGCTTAAAACAGGAGGGCTATTTTCATGCGGAAACCATTCGTAAACTTTGGAAAGAACATCAAAGTGCCGAGCAGAATCATCAACATGCACTCTGGAGTGTATTGATGTTCCAGGCTTGGAAACGCTATTGGAAAATTGCTTAATAACATCATCAATGTATATATAAATAGGGATTTATTATGGATTCTGCACAGAATTCTTCTTATCTAACAGAAGAAGAATACCTTAAAGGCGAAGAGGTCAGTGAAATGAGACATGAATATATCGATGGATATGTTTATGCCATGGTTGGAGCCTCATCTAATCATGAAAGAATATCAGGAGATTGTTTTAGAATCATACAAAACTTTCTTTCTGAAAGAAGAGATTGTGAAGCATTCCAGGCCGGTATGAAAGTTAGAACCTCAGAGAAAAGTTTTCGATATCCTGATGTTCTCGTCGTGTGCAATGAGACCTCAAAAAATAACCGATATATGCAATGCCCTGTTATTCTTATTGAAGTGCTTTCTAAATCAACAAGAAAGAAAGATAAGACAGAAAAAATGCTTGAATACATCAATATTCCTACATTGATGGAATACGTTCTTATCGAACAAGATATGGTGGATGTTGAGATACTCAGACGCTCACATAGTTGGCGGCCAGAATATTTTTATCTTGGTGATCAAATTACCTTTGAGTCTATAGGGTTAACGCTTTCTGTTGAAGAGATTTACAGACGTGTTGATAATGAAGATATGAGGAATTTTTTCAATTCAGATGTTTCACACCATCCTCAAAAAAAAAGCCGCACTCCTAAATAATGGAGGCGGCTTTTTTTTAATATCAAAGCGTCTATAAGCACGCGATCTTTTTTAAGGATTCCAGGGCTTCCAACCTTCAGGTGCAACCGCCTGACCAGGCAGAAGACGGAAGAAGCGTAGACCTAAGATCAGGATAAAGCCAGAGATCGCCACGCCCCCTAAGCCAAGCATCACTTCCCACATGGTGGGCATATAAGTGGCCACATCGCCATCTAAGAAAGCGCTGCTCATCTCATACCCTGGGAACATATTAAAGGGGTAAGCCTGTCCAGCCAAGAGCACATGGGCAACAAAAGAGAACTCACCCACAATAGAGAGTAAGCAGGCGGTGAGTACACCCTTAATCGAGTTACCACTGGAGGGACGGAAGAGAATCGCCAGCGGTGCGATAATACCCACACCGATCACACCACCCCAATAGAGCCAGGCGTAAGAACCACCTAAGATCCAGGTCTCCACATCGGTGAATGCAGGAGAGTAGAGTTTGGTGAACTTTTCAACCACTAAGAGATAAAAAACTGCCAAGGTGGTAAAAATCAGCATGTTACGCATGCCCTGCACCAGTTCAAAATCCATCTTCCGCTCGGTGGCGCGATAGATATTGATGAGCAGTAAGAGCGCCATTGCCGTGCCTGCACTCATGGAGATCGCAATAAAGGTGGGGCCTGTAATGGCGGAGTGAAATACCTCTCTAGCGTGGATTACACCAAAGATGGAGCCGGTCCCTGTAGTGAGGATAATCCGTCCAGCAAAAGCAGAGGAACCCGCAATCTTCACATACTTCTCGTGCTCGAACATGCTCCAGAGATAGAGGAAGCAGAGCACCACAAAACCGCTGTAGAGGAAGACATTCCAGGTAAACATGGAGCGGAAGTTCATGTGGATCATGGTGAGCAGCATGCGCTCAGGCCGTCCAAGATCCAGCACCAGAACAGTGAGACCACCAACTAAAAGTGCAATCGCTAAAAATGCGGAGAAGCGTCGAAACTGTTTATAGTGTTTGGCGCCAAAAACGGTCGCCATGGAGGCCAGTTGCAGTGCACCAGAGGCCATCACTAACAGAGAGATCGCAAAAATGTGGGGTAGACCCCAGACAATCTGGTTGGTCATCCCAGTGACGCCATGCCCCTTCACTTCGACATAGAAGAAGGAGATCGCCCCTAAGAGAATGAAAAAAAGCAGCAGAAAAAGCAGTTTATAGTATCCGCTGGACTTGCCTTGAATCGCAATATATTGACCGATCATACCGTGCCCCTCTTATAGTCCTTGGTAATGCACGTGCGGTTTGAGTCCCAGGTCGGGGCGGATGGTGGTGGTATTCACCTTAGCCACACGCTGGGCGATTTCTGATTGGGGATCGTTGAGATCACCGAAGATCATTGCGCCCTTACCCGCTTTCTGACAGGCCTCCACACACGCAGGGGTTTGCCCTTTATCCACACGGTGGACACAGAATGTACATTTCTCCACCACCCCTTTTCCACGGATGGGCACTTCAGGATTGCCGTCTTCGGGGAGTTGGACCTCGAAGTAGACTAAAGAGCGCGCCTTATAGGGGCAGGCGATCATGCAGTAGCGGCAGCCAATACAGCGGTGTTTATCCACCAGAACGATGCCATCTTTACGAGAAAAAGAGGCTTCTGTGGGGCAGACATGCACGCAGGGTGGATTTTCGCAGTGATTACAGAGAACAGGTAAACTCACAGGGGGTTTACGTTTATCTTTATCGCGCAATTCGACCTTTCTGATCCAATGAATATCCCGTTTGGGATCATTGAAAAGCGGTACATTGTTCTCCTTACGACATGCGCTCATACAGGCAGTGCAATCTTTATCGCATTTATTGACATCGATCAGCATTGCCCAACGATGTTTAGAGGAGGCTCCCTGGGAATATTCTTTTGGTGCGGCAATCAGGTGCAGTCCTGGAGCCAGTGCCACGCCCGCAGCCACTGCGCCGCCCATGCCGAGAACCGCCCTTCTATCCATTGTCATGGTTCAAATCCCTGAATTTACTTGGGGTAGTTGTGACATTCGAAACAGTCGGGTTTTACACCTGCGAAACTGTGGCATCGGTCACAAAACTTTGTACGGCTGGTATGGCATTGCTGACAATCGATCAAGCCTTCTCCAGGAAACCGGATACCTTCCCGAACCGTTTCCGCGCGTCTATGCTTTAAAAAATCCATATGATTACGCCGCATCCATTCTGTGGGACGAATGCAGGATTTTCCTTTGGCCGAAGCTTCATGAACTTCGGGTCCATGTTGATGACCACCGGTGGCATTCGCGATTGTAGGTGTCATCAGCCACCCCACCGCAAGAACCGCCAAAAGCAGTCCTACTGGTCGTAACCAATCCACGTTAAGTTCTCCTACTGTGGAATTTTCAAGGTTCCCTCCAATCGAACCGGAACCTTACTGTTTTTTACTCCTATCATAAACTTTTTTTATCGATAAGAGCCAACGCATCACCTTAAGGCCACTCGATGAGTCGCCCTATGATAAGAGATTACTCCTGCGTCTAACCTTTACCCCGAAACAGTTAAAAATGGTTTTCAAGATAAAATAGGTTTTTAAATCAGCGCAGCACCCTTTTTAAGTGCTGCGTTGATTTTTAATGGATCTCTCTAGAGATAGAGTCCATCTATAACCATGCATGCATGGAATGCTCTTCAACCAGATCAACAAATCCGGCATAGTCGGTTACTTCGACGCCAGAGATGATCCGGGAGAGACCCCGTGCTTTAAGATCTGCACTCAAAGCGTAGACCTTATTGGTTTTCAGTGTATTTTCGATCAGTGCGGATTTTGCGGTATCTGCTGTTGCAGCAAAGACGCCATCTTCCAACAAAAGAACCACATCCCCCTCTTGCAGAAAGCGTAAGCAACTCTCCAGCGTACTGTTTTGGAAGGGGGATTTATTAACTGTATGCAGCATAATGATTGACTCCCTTCCTAAAAACAGAGGATGTTATGTTGTTCAGCCATCATTTTAGCAATGTCAGCCGAATCGATTACCGTTGGTTTAATATCCTCTTCGGTGTCTTCATCTTCACCGATCACCAACAGGTCATCTTCTGTCATGCCACGATCTTCCATGGATTTCTTATCCACAAAGACCTTCTCGATCTCATAATCTACTAACACGCCATAAGTTGCGGCAAAACCTTTAATCCCCAACTCATTGGTCTGTTGTCCCTGATGCAAGGCATAAACTCCATCGTCCATGAAGACCACAGAGATGTCCGCATCATAGGCGGCCATGATCAGTTTCACTTCCAAGCCCTCATAGACATAGATCGTGCCATGAGGTGCTTTGCGGACGGTGAACATGATCTTTTTAATATCTTCCGCCATTGTCTAACCCCCTTAGTCGCCAAAAACCACCATACGGTCCGCTTCAATAGCCATCATGGTAAGTTGGCCAAGACCAGAAATCCGTACATTGGGAACCAATACGTCATCGACAATACCACGACGTTTTGCTGCTGCAATACAGACAACAATGTCGATACCCTTAGCCCCTAGTTCGGACCAACGGTTAGCGATATGGCGATCATCTTGCGGAGGTTCCATCAGTTTGGTGACATTATAGACACCATCGTGATAGAAGAAAATACCGCGAATCTCATGTCCTTTCTCCAGCGCCGCCTGGATAAAATTATACGCACTATCCGAGGCTTCGTGGTTATAAGGCCCTTCATAGACGAGAACAGCGAGTTTCTTCATAGGCCGATTCCTTGAAAACTATCTTTAAAAGATAAAATGTACTTAAGATACAGCACCCTAACCGCTCCAACCATAGAAAAGAACGATCAAATTCTATCCATTCAAAGGAGCGATGCGTGCTGTTTTTTTAAAAAATCTATATTAGCATATCATAACTTTTTAATATGCGGTAGGGAGGAAATCCCCCCACGTCATAAAAAGCTCTTGATCTGCGATAAAGATTAGTCAACCTTCTGGTTTTTAGACTATTTCACTCTTCCTGTCAACCAGAATTCTCTTAAAAATTCCGCCCATCCCGGTGCACCCAGAGCATGAGGGTGGGCATAAGAGGCGAAAATAGAACCATAAATCAGGCCATCGTGCTGACCATTAATCCCCACACCACGCGTCACTTTATAAGCAAAACGCGCCTCTTTGGGAAGTTCACAAATTTTAGAGTAGTGAAATTCGTGACAGGGAATCTCAACACCCCGTGGCGGCCAACGACACGCACCACTTCCTTCAATCCGCATATAACCATAGCCCTGCGGTTTCTTATGCATCTCCACCTCAAAAGGCAGGGCCCCCACCATCGGTGCAAACTGCGTTTTCCAGCGAATCCCCTGGGAGAGATACATCAAACCACCACACTCCGCATAGATCGGCATCCCTTGCTTTGCCTTCTCTAAGATATCCTGCATGAGGGAACGGTTCTCTGGCAGATTCTCCATAAACATCTCAGGAAAGCCACCACCAATATAGAGACCACGAATATCGGGTGGCAGTTCGGAAGCCTGTAAGAGATCAACCGGGATTAACTCCACCCCTTCGGCTTGAAGGGCCTCTAAATTATCGGGATAATAGAAGGAGAACGCCCGATCGGCGGCATAACCCACCCGCACACGCATGGCCACATCCATGGGAGGATCTGTCACACCACGCTGTATATCGGCAGAACCTGAGCGGGCAATGGCTAAAATATGATCCAAGTCCACATGTTGCTCGATATGCGCGGCTAAATTCTCGATGGTATCGTTGAGAAGATCCTTCTCACCAATCGGCACCAGACCCAAGTGGCGCTCATCAATTTTGATCGCCTCATGGCGCGGTACAACCCCCACCACCGGTACCGGACAGTAGCGCTCAACCGCCCGACGCAGCCGCCTGGCATGTCTGGGAGAGGCGGTATTGTTTAAAATCACACCCGCAATGCGCTCTCCCCCAGGAAAAGCGATCTGGCCATTGATCAATGGGGCGATACTGCGGGCAAAACCTTTACAGTTGATCACCAACAGAATCGGTGCACCCAATAGGGAGGCCATTGAGGCGCCACAATCGGCGCCATCAATATCCTGACCATCAAAGAGACCAAGATTGCCCTCAATTAAAGAGAGATCACAATCGGTGGCATGTTTACAGAAGTGCTCCTGCAAATTAGCCAACCCCATGGTATAAAAATCCAGATTGCGGCAGGGCCAGCCTACAGCGGCGCTATGCCACATGGGATCGATAAAATCGAGTCCTTTCTTAAATGTGGTCAATTTAAGGCCGCGACGGGATAACGCCGCCGCTATGCCCACAGTCAGGGTTGTTTTGCCAGAGCTTTTTTGGGGCGCAGCAATAAACAGACGCGGGGGTAGATAGGGAGGCGTTGTTGTCACATTACTTCTCCTTCTTCTCATTGAGTTGAGAAACCATCTGGTTGGCAATCTCCAGATAGCGTTTGGCATGCTCAGAGTCCGGTTGCTCTAGAATCACCGGTTTCCCATTATCGCCACACTCACGGATCACAGGATCCAAGGGTACATCACCCAACAGTGGCACATCCCGTTCTTTAGCTACCCCCTCAGCACCACCGCTGGAGAAGATATCGGTTCTCTTACCACAATGAGGACAGTGGAAATAACTCATATTCTCCACCACGCCCAAAATTGGCACATGCACCAGATTAAAGAGCGACACCCCACGCTTGACATCCGCTAAGGCCACATCCTGTGGGGTGGTGACGATCACCGCACCTGCAACCTCCACCTGTTGTGCCATGGAGAGCTGAATATCGCCTGTTCCTGGTGGAAGATCGATCACCAGAAAATCGAGCATCTCATTATAGTCGCACCATTTTACCTCATGGAAGAACTGCTGCAACACCTGAAACAGCATCGGCCCCCGCCACACCAACGGTTGCTCCTCTTTCACCATAAAGCCAATCGACATCAGCGGGATACCTTCCGCCATCACCGGCTTGATCCGTCCCATTACATCTGGTGTGGGCTGTTGGTTCACCCCCAACATGGTTGGAATACTGGGACCATAGATATCGGCATCCAGTAACCCCACCTTATAATCCAGCCTTTTTAGAGCAAACGCCAGATTGACCGAGAGCGTCGACTTACCCACACCCCCCTTGGCACTGGAGACCGCAATCACATGCTTCACCCGGTCCACCTGCTGTTTTCTGGGAATGGGAAACTCCTGCCCTTCCTGCATGGCCTCATCCTGTTGAGTCATCCGTTCTATTCCTTCAAAATTATTTTATTTAATATCAAGTGCCATGATGCATGGCTTCATAAAGAGTATAGCGTGATCAGTGGAGAAAAGACAAATCTGCTGTTTTAGATATAAGGAGAGATCACACACATCGAAACCAAGCGGATCTTTCGCTCTAAATCGTTAAGGAGAAAAATGTATCCTATATATTCTTCTAATGATATTATTTTTGTACTGAACTTTAATCATTTAAAAATTCCTTTCTTTTCTGGTGAAAAATTGATTAAATAATGAAAAAGAAATTGATGTCCTTCACTGATCATTCTTAAAAATCCTTTCGGATATGTGACAGTTGATCTTTCTTTTCTCGAAATGGGCATTTTTGACAAAGAGTATCGAAGCATTAATACATGCATTTGTGAGGGAAAAAATTCCTGGTACCTGAAACGGGAAAATTGATCATTGGATTTTCAAAAGATATGGGAGACTATAATCGTCTTAAAAAGATATTTGAGACTGCACAGGTTAAACATATCGAGACGATTGCCCAAACGCACCTTTTAATCGATGGTGAAAATTTCGAGATTGATATGCTTAGTCTTTCTTTCTAAAAGCAGCGCTTAAATTTCCTTAAAAGTTATCCTTGCAATTGGGTCCACCTCAACTTCAATCTCAAAAAAACAAAGAGTCGATTATGCCCATACTCTACACCATCCTTGTTCTCTTCGCGCTTATCCTACACCCTACCTGTCATGCAGACGCAAATCGTAACCCACTTCAGGGTTACACCCTGACAAAAAACAGTGCCATCTCCGGCCACAATAAACGCCATCTAAAAAATCAAACCCCCACCTCCTGCGCACAAGCCTGCAATCAGGAAACCGCTTTCTATTGCCAATCCTTCGACTACTATAAATTTAAACGCGCTTGTGATCTCAGCGATAAACAGGCGCTAGATGTGGGTGGACTCAAAACCAACTATCCTGGTCATCCTTATGATCATTATGCACGTCAGCCCTCACAAAACAGCCCACTCAATCAATTTCATCACCAAAGCAATGCCGCCCTCAAAGGCCATAACCGTCGTCATCTTAAAAAAATCTCACCAGAAGCCTGCGCTAAAGCCTGTATCAATGAGCCCAATTTTTTCTGCCGCTCCTTCGACTATTATAAATTTAAACGCGCCTGTGATCTCAGCGATAAACAAGCCTTAGATGTCGGTGGCTTAAAAACAGATTATCCTAACAATCCCTACGACCACTACACACGCCAATCTAATCCACCAAAGACCACCAGAAAAATCACAAAAAAATCAGTCACACTCTGCAAAAAGAGTGAAACAATCTATTTTAACTGTCAAACAAAAAGAGATAAAATCATCTCTCTATGTGGCAGTAAAGGATTACACCAGGATGATGAAGGTTACTTAAAGTACCGTTTTGGTTCCCTTAGAAAAGTCGAACTTGCTTTTCCCACTGGAGCGTCACCCAGCAATAACGGTTACTTTACCTTCGATCACTATGCAAGACATCTCTACTCCCATCAGGGCGTGATCTTCCGCCGTCACCAATATACCTATATGATCTTTGCGGACTATAACTCAGAAGATGGCCAGGACCAGACCGCTTTTGGTGTATCGATTGAAACCCCCAAAGGAAAAACAATCGATATTCCCTGTAAAAAAGATATAAAAGAAAATCTGGATGCCTTAAGAGATATCCTGCAACCCATCTTAGAGTGATCTTTAAGGTTTTGGATAGCCCAAATCTTTCAAAGCATGCCAAAGGGTGCTTTGATCATCAAGAAAGATCTTAGCACCTCCTGTAGAGGCCATAACCTCTTGATTCGAGAGCGAAGATGCACCATAACCCAATTTTGTAAGCGTCTTCTTTAGGACAGAATGAGTGCCCGCATTGATATAACTTTTCTGGAGATCCTGAAGATGGCGTAACTCCGCCATGCGCCGACGCGCATAAGCACTACCCTGCTTACCGGCACTTTGAAACCAGTAGATCGCCTGGGCAATCTGTTGATTTGAAGGAACATCGCCCTCTGCAATCCCCTCTTCATAGAGCGCTGCCAAACGCAGTTGACTGGCTAGAAAACCACTTTTTGCCGCTTTTTTATACCACTTTAAGGCATTAATTAGATCGGGTTCACCCAGTTTACCGCGCTCCAATAGAGAAGCCAGATTATGTTGCGCCTGAGATAAGGTTCTTGCAGCTTTTCGATACCAGAAAGCCGCCCTTATTGCGGCTTCACTTTTATGCTGTTCCCCAAAAACCAGAATCTCTTTCTCTGGTTTTCTCCGATACAGACGCTCTACAGCCAATCCCCGCTCCAACAGCACCGCCAGATTATTCTGCGCAATCGCATCTCCCTGACGGGCCGCCTTCTCATACCAGAGTGCCGCCGCTTCATCACTCTGAGGTACGCCTCGACCGTATGCAAAAAAGAGCCCCATACTACGTTGTGCTGTGGCATCATTCTCTTTACTGGCCAGTTTTTTATACCAGCTAAACGCTTTTTGAGGACTTTTCTTAGTACCATAGCCCATATGGTAAATCTGACTTAGATAACGCTGTGCAAGAACATCACCCCGCTTGGCCGCCCGATGAAACCACTGAATCGCCTTATGACTATCTTTTGAGACACCCTGGCCAAAGAGATAGATATAAGCCAACAACGTCTGTGCCTTAACAACCCCCTGACGTGCTGATTTTAAGAGCCAAAATTCTGCATAACGGCCATTTTTACGAACACCAAACCCCTTAAAATAGAGACGTCCCAGATAATATTGAGCCAACGCATCCT
Source organism: Magnetococcales bacterium HHB-1 (assembly GCA_052043475.1). Classification (GTDB taxonomy): domain Bacteria; phylum Pseudomonadota; class Magnetococcia; order Magnetococcales; family JBQGBW01; genus JBQGBW01. The sequence continues at coordinate 37,302 of JBQGBW010000025.1, read as the reverse complement.
CTTGATCGGCACCGCGCTTAAACCAGTAGAATGCACGGCCATAATTTTGCGTAACCCCAAGCCCTTTCTGATACAAAATCCCCATATAGCGTTGCGCTTCGGGAAGGCCAATTTTTGCGCCACGGCGATATTTCTTTGCAACCTTACTGTCTTTTTTAGCCGCCTTACGAAACCAATGCAGTGCACCCCGAAGCGCTTTTTCTCCGCCCTGCCCTTCAAGCATAAGCTTGGCTAATGCATTTTGCGCCTTGGCATGCCCCCGGCGCGCCAGATGAAGCAGTTTTTTACGCGCTTCAGTCAGCTTTCCCTGTTGAATCAATCCTAAAGCCTGATCGTAACTGGCCATCGCCGGCATGATACTGCCAAAAAAGAGCATCAATAGCACAATAGGAAAGAGCCGGGAAGCGATCATTTTTAAGCTTAACCTTTTTTAAGCCTGCATCAGTTTACGGATATTGTGGATCAATCCGGCATCATCCAGTGTAAGCTCCTGACGCAGTAAGCTTTGCTTGCCATGGGGAATAAAACGGTCAGGAATGCCCCAGGTATGAACCTTAAGATCACTGGAGAGCAGATCCTCACGGGCAAGAAACTCCAGAACGGCCGCACCAAAACCACCATAGATGCTGTTCTCTTCCAAGGTAATCAGATGCTGGGTATCTTTGACAATCCGCCTGAGCAGGGGTTCATCAAGGGGTTTAATATAGCGTCCATCATAAACCGAAACATTGATCCCCTCATATTGCAGATGGTCCGCTGCAGCACACGCGGGTTGAACCAGACTGCCGACCGCAATAATGGTAATCGGTCCAGGATTCTCCCGCATCGCTTTTCCTGTACCAATGGCTAAAGGTTGCGGCGGTTCTACCTCTAATCCTAACGCTTTACCCCTTGGGTAACGAATCGCCACCGGTTTGCCACACTCCACCGCTGTGATCAACATATGCCGAAGCTCATTTTCATCGGCAGGTGCCATGATCACCATTTCAGGAATGGTGCGCAAAAAGGTGAGATCAAAGGTTCCTGCATGGGTTGGACCATCTTCACCCACCAGTCCGGCCCGATCTAAGGCAAAGATCACCGGCAGTTTCTGGAGTGCAACATCGTGGATCAGTTGATCATAAGCCCTCTGCATAAAGGTGGAGTAGATCGCCACCACCGGCAGTAATCCTTCACAGGCTAGGCCAGCGGCAAAAGTCACCGCATGCTGTTCTGCAATACCGACATCAAAAAAACGGTTTGGAAAGCGTTCCTGAAAATTTTGTAACCCGGTCCCCTCAGGCATCGCCGCTGTAATGGCGACCAGTTTCTGATTATTCTGCGCCAGAGAAATTAAAGTATCAGAAAAAATAGTTGTATAGGTTGGCCGTTTATCGGAGGTTGCAATAATCTCCCCGGTCTTCTCATTAAAGGGAGAGACCCCATGGTAGGTACAGGGATTCTGTTCTGCCGGTTTAAAGCCACGCCCCTTCTTGGTGATCACATGCAGAAGAATGGGACCAACAAGCTCTCGAATATTGCGCAGCGTAGGAAGCAGTTGATTAAAATCATGGCCATCAATGGGACCAAAATAGGTGAAGCCTAACTCCTCGAAGAGCGTTCCTGGGGTGACCATCCCTTTCACATGCTCTTCAGCCTTTTGTGCCGCAACCTTAAGAGGGTGTGCAATGCGCTCTAAAACTTTCTCCGTCCCCCCTTTAAACTTGGTATAGACTGGACCACTCATAATCCGGCTAAAATAGGCGGAGAGTGCCCCCACATTCGGGGAGATCGACATCTCATTATCGTTGAGTACCACCACCAGAGGCAGATCATCCATCTGTCCGGCATTATTCAACGCCTCAAACGCCATACCCGCCGACATGGCCCCATCACCGATCACCGCAATCGCACGTCGATCCTGCTGCATATGCTGTGCAGCCACCGCCATACCCAGAGCCGCTGAGATCGATGTGGAGGAGTGGCCGGTACCAAAGGGATCATAAACGCTCTCCTCCCGTTTGGTAAATCCGGAGATCCCATGGCGTTGACGTAAGCTCTGCATTGCTTTACGGCGCCCGGTAAGAAACTTATGGGGATAAGATTGATGCCCCACATCCCATATCAGACGATCATCAGGCGTATTAAAAACATAGTGCAGCGCAATCGTGAGATCCACAACGCCTAAACTGGCACCAAGATGACCACCGGTTTTTGCCACCGTCTCAATAATTTCACGGCGCAATTCACTGGCCACTAAAGGGAGTTGATTTTCATTGAGCGCGCGCAGATCGGCGGGATTCTGGATCTGCTCCAGAAGCATCTCATCACTGTCATAAGCGGATTCAGACGTTTGCACGTCATCTTCTCTGTCATCAGAGACTAACGGTGAAGAAGAAGAGGGAGACAAGGTACTTTGGCTATCCATAACAGTCGGTATCGATCTTTTTATTATCTATTTTTTTAATGTGTGCGCGTAATCACAAATTGGGCCAGTTCCCGCAGGGGATCAGCAACAGAACCCAGATAGGATAAACTTTGATACGCCTCATTGGACCATTTTTCAGCCTCCTGTCTGGCCTTCTCCAATCCCATGAGCGAGGGGTAAGTGGATTTCTCCTTTGCCCAATCCGAACCAGGATTCTTACCCAGCAGTTCCGCATCGCCCACCTCATCAAGGATATCATCGGTGATCTGAAAGGCGAGACCTAAAGCACGTCCATAGCGGGTTAATGCATCAATATCTTCCACATGGCCACCACCTAACATCGCCCCCGCACGGCAGGCCACCGTAATTAAGGCCCCTGTCTTCCAGCGGTGTATGGTTTGCAGTTGAGCAAGATCAATACGGCGGTTCTCCGCTTCCAGATCAAGCATCTGTCCGCCCACCATACCAAACATCCCTGCATGTTCCGCCAACTGTGAGATCACTGCTAAACGAATCTCAGCGGTGGTATTTTCCGTCTCTTGTGCGGCCAGTTGAAAAGCCAGCGTAAGCAACGCATCACCGGCTAAGATGGCAGTGGCTTCATCAAACTGTCGATGACAGGTTGGACGCCCCCGCCTTAGATCGTCATCATCCATGGCGGGCAGGTCGTCATGAATCAAGGAGTAGGTATGCAGACACTCCAGAGCACAAGCAAAGGGCATCGCATCATCCAGCTTACCCCCCACACTCTCCGCCGCAGCAAGAACCAGAACAGGGCGCAACCGCTTACCCCCAGCCATCAGGCTGTAGCGCATGGATTGAATCAGGCGAAACAGCTTTTCATGCTCTTCGGGCAGGATCTCTTCTAAAGCCTGTTCGATCAACTGTTTCCGTTGGAATAGATAGTTTTTTAAGTTCACGGGCCCGTGGATCTTTTAGCAGCAGTGTGGGAACGATCGGCCAGTTCTTCGATACGCTTTTCTGCATCATCAAGCCGATTTTGGCATAAATCAGAGAGTTCGACGCCCTCTTCAAAAAGAGATAGCCCCTCATCCAGAGGGAGATCCCCTCTCTCCAGACGCTGTACAATGCTCTCCAGACGATTTAACGCCTTCTCAAAAGGTAGCGATTCCATGAAGCGTACCACAAATTATAAGCCCGATGATTTTATCAGGGCAGATCAAAAAAACTCTTCTGGAATAAATCTTAAACACAGCACTTTGTCAAGCGTCCATCACAAAAGAGATTGATTAAAGAACTTTAGTCTAACATATCACGCTACGCTCTTTACAGGATCTATAAAGATATCCTAAACAATCTATTTGACTTTACGGGAGATCACCTGTGCACTCACCTCCCCTTCCGCCAAGGTAATATGAATCAGATCCTTTGGTGAGAGTGTGGTCGCCTGATGAATAATCTGCTGCTGTTGATTACGCACAATGGCAAAACCACGTTTTAATGTATGCTGAGGAGAGAGCGCAGCCAGTTGACTTGCGAGCAGGAGGGATGCCTTCTTTTTCTGTTCAATTCTCTGCATCATCGCCCTCTTAAGGCGTGCGACGAGATCATCCAACCGGAGACGTTCCTGTTTTAAAGCATGCTGCCTATGCCAGCGAAATAATCGATCTCTCAGATCCATCTGTTTTTGTTGCCGCTGCTGCCACTGATGTTTCAGGTGTTGTTGTAGACGCTCATGCAACTCATCACAGCGCCGACGTGACATCTCAAGCTGTTGGCGTGGATGGCGTAACCGTCTTCTTAAGCCCTCAACCCCTGCTCTTTTTTGATCGATCCCCTGTCTCATCAGATGATGCAGACGCTGATTTAAATCACGGATCATCTGTTGCAATCCTGCATACTCCGGAAGAACCATCTCTGCGGCCGCCGAAGGGGTCGCCACCCGGATATCCGCGGCCAGATCCGCTAAGGTCACATCCACTTCATGACCAACCGCACTTACAATGGGCACTTTGGATGCATCAATGGCACGCACAACCTGCTCACTGTTAAAAGCGGCGAGATCTTCTGCAGAACCCCCGCCACGACCACAGATGATTACATCCACCTGATCGATCTTATTGAGTGCTTGAATCGCTTCACTGATCTGTTCAGGAGCCCCCTCACCTTGAACCTGCGCATGGGCTAACAGGAGATGATATGAAGGAAAGCGCCGATCAAGAACATGGATGATATCGTGGATTACCGCGCCACCAGAAGAGGTGACGACGCCAACAATCCGGGGTAAGAAAGGCAACGGCTGTTTCTTCTGCTCAGAAAAGAGCCCTTCTGCCTTTAATTTTCGATAACATTGAATCAGTTTTTCCCGTTCACTGCCCGCACCATCGGATTGAATGCCCTCAATAATAACCTGATACTCTCCTCGCGGCAGATAGACGGCAATGCGCCCTGTTACCACCACAGACTGCCCCGCATCAGGGATAAAAGGGAGCCTTCGTGCCGTACCCCGCCAGATCACCGCACGGATCTGCGCATCTGAATCAATTAAAGAGAGATAGATATGTCCTGATGCAGGACGACGCAGGTTAGCCACTTCTGCGCGCAGTTTAAAATAGGCAAAACGATCCTCTAAGAGCGAACGAATTTTCTGATTGAGTTCAGTAACCGTCAGTGGTCCTGAAGGAGAAGATTTGTCCGCAATCTTTTTTTTAGATGAACTGTTCAGTAGAGCGGCCGCACGATGTACCATAATGATTCGCTTCGATTAAAGGTCAAGAATAAAAAAACGACCAAACGATGCTTATTTTACCATACCCCACTTCATCCACGCAGTGATAAAAAATAATAATAGACCCATGAAACGTAACAACGAGTTAAGCTATAATCCTCTTTATCTAAGACGAATCTTAAGAGGAGAAAATACGATAAAAACTAATGTTTTCATTGAACGTCCCATTATACCTCAAGAAATGTGAGGATATTACAGATGAAACAGTTAAAATCACCACCCATCGCCCTGGCATTATCCATTGCAGTATTGTTTTTTGCCGAAGTCGTCATTATGATGCTTCCTTTAGAGACCATGTTGCCAACACGAATATGGATTGCATTTGCGGATGCCTTCCTGTTGTCCGTTTTTGCCGTTTTCCCACTCTATTTCCTTCTTTACCGTCCGGCATATCAAGTTTCACAAAAATTGGAAATAAGCGAGCGACAGTTTCGTTCCATTACCCAGCACGCCTCTGAAGCCATCGTTGTCATCGACCACCACGGAATCATCAAATTTTCGAATCCCTATACGTGGAAAATGTTTGGTTTATCTAAAGATGAAATGATAGAAAAACCAATCACAATCCTCATGCCTGAATCGCTCAGAGAACCACATAAGATAGCCTTAAAACAGGCGATGAAAACCGAAAATTTCAAACTTCTAGGAAAACAAGTATCACTTACCGGATTGCGAAAAAATGGTACAGAGTTCCCTCTTGAACTCTCCATATCGACCTGGAAAAAGAAGGACGTTCGCTATTTTTCTGGTATTATCAAGGATATGACCCAACATGCAATCCATCTTAGTGAACGAGAACAGATGATCGAGTCGCTCAGAGATTCACTCACCCTTGCCCAGGAAGCCAACAAAGCGAAAAACGATTTTCTGGCCACCATGAGCCATGAGATTCGAACGCCTCTAAATGTCATCAGCGGAATAGGAGAACTGTTGGAAGAAACAGACCTGGATGATCAACAGCGCGAATTCCATCGCGCCTTGAAATGTTCGAGCGAAAATCTGTTATCTCTTCTGAACAACATTTTGGATATCGCCAAAATGGAGGCTGGTCAACTCTCGCTTGAAATAACCAGATTCCATCTGAAGACATTGTTCGAGGAGTTAAACAATATCTTTTCCATTGACGCAGGCAGAAAAGGGCTGAATCTTACAATCTCCATATCAAAAGATGTTCCAGAATATATCAATGGAGATCGATTACGCCTTCGTCAAATATTGATCAATCTTTTAGGTAATGCAATCAAATTTACGCAATCAGGACATATTGCCCTCAAAACGACCCTCGCCTGGAGAGAGGGCGAAGAGAACATGCTGTTATTCACCGTCTCAGATACAGGAATAGGCATTCCCGAAGAAAAACAATTAAATATCTTTCAAGAATTTACCCAGGCCGACTCTTCCACAACACGCCAGTATGGCGGAACAGGACTGGGTCTATCCATTGTCACAAAACTTCTGAACGCCATGGATGGTATAATCTGCGTCCGCAGTATACCTGGGAAGGGAAGTACATTCAACTTTGTGCTCGATACAGGTGTTAAAAGGGATAAAATTTCATCTGACAAAACATCTAAAGCATTTAAGCCCGCCCCAAGAACCTGTGTAAGACCTCTGCAAATTTTGGTTGCAGAAGATGCCGAAGAGATCCGGTTGGTCATGGAGGCCTATTTACGGTCTGCTGACCACCATCTTGAATTTGCGGTAGACGGTGATGAGGCGCTATCTAAGCTGAAAAGCATGCATTTTGATATTGTATTCATGGATATTCAGATGCCTGTAAAGGATGGCTATACCGTAACACGTGAATTCCGACTTTGGGAGGCAAAACACAAGAAGGTCAAGACACCGATTGTCGCTATGACCGCCTATGCCATGCGACAAGACGTGGAACGCGCCTTTCAAGTCGGCTGTTCAAAGTATATTTCCAAGCCGTTTAAAAAAGCCCAACTCTTAAAAGTCGTGCAACAAGTTCAACAGGGCACACTTTTATTAGATTCCCGATAAACCGCTTTGAAGCTGAAATCACAAGATATGCACAATTATCCTATAAAACGCCATACCCAAAGAGATTGTATGGTATAATCTACTCGTTGGAATTAAGAAACTTTATATTAAAGCGGCTCTTTACACAACAGAACCAGGCTGTATAAAAAGCTTGTAGACCTTCCATCTTTTGCTACATACAGGTGACTGACCATGTCTATAATCACATCTCAATCTCCTCCTGTTGAAGCGTTTGAACAGGCTTTATTAACTGTCAACCATATTGCTGCAAAAGAGATTTTTAATCATTATGCCAAAGAGCATTCACCCTTTACGTTGGTCGAGAATCTTTTTGTTCCAGTAATGGATCGAATTGGTCAGGGGTGGGAAAATGGAGATCTTGCCCTATCCCAGGTGTACATGAGTGGTCAAATCTGTTCTGAGTTGGCCGATCATCTCCAATGGGGCGATACTGAAAAACCCTGGCCGCAATGCCGTATGGCCATTTGTGTATTAGAAGACTACCATATGTTGGGAAAACAGATGGTCTATAGTGCCCTAAGGGCCAGTGGTTATGACCTGCTCGATTATGGACGAATGGATGTGGACCCTTTAGCCGAACGCGTCAAAAAAGATAAAATCCAACTGCTCATGGTTTCAACGCTTATGTTACGCGCCGCCATGCGGATCAAAGTTTTACGAGAGAGACTCAATGCCGATGGCATGAATATTCAACTCGTCGTTGGCGGCGCACCATTTCGATTTGATACCGAATTATGGCAGGAGGTCGGTGCCGATGCGATGGCATTCAATACCTCCGATGCGCTCTCTATTGTCCGGAGGATGTCATGAACAACGTACCAATGACCTCATTGCAGCGTGTCCTGACAACACTTGGCCATCAAGAGCCTGATCGCGTGCCACTCTTTTTACTGTTCACTGTCACCGGTGCAAGAGAACTGGATCTCTCTATCCGTGATTATCTCTCCAATGCCGCCAGCGTGGCAGAAGGTCAGATCCGCTTGCGTAATAAATATAAAAATGATTGTCTGTATGGCTTCTTCTATGCTGCAATCGAAATTGAAGCGTGGGGCGGTGATGTCATCTGGTACGATGATGGTCCACCCAATGCCAGAGAACCATTTATCAAAAAACCAACCGATATTGAGCAACTCTCCCCCCCTGATATCAAGAAAACACCTTGTCTTGCACGTGTATTAGAAGCACAAACGCGTATGAAGGATCGCATCGGAGAAGACGCACCGATCATCGGTGTGGTCATTTCACCGTTCTCCTTGCCCATTATGCAGATGGGATTTGGTCCTTATCTCAATCTCATTTACCATGACCGAGCACGATTTAACCACCTGATGAAATTGAACATGGCCTATACCATCAGGTGGGGTAATGCACAGTTAGAAGCGGGTGCCACAGCAATATGCTACTTCGATCCGCTCTCTTCCTGTACGACGATTCCACCCGCACTCTATCGTGAAACAGGAAAAGAGATTGCCAAACAGACCATTGCCGCTTTAAATGGTCCAACAGCAACCCATTTTGCCTCTGGTCGAAGTTTGCCAATTTTGGATGATGTCGCCACCACAGGAACCGCGGTCGTCGGTGTCAGTGTGTTAGAAGAGTTGGCAGAAATTAAGAAGATATGCAAAGATAAACTCAGTATTCTAGGTAACCTCAATGCGATTGAGATGCGCCGTTGGCATCCCAAACAGGCAGAACAATACATAAAGCGTGCAATACGCCAGGCGGGCGTTGGCGGCGGATTTATTCTTTCTGATAACCATGGCGAAATTCCATGGCAAGTCCCCCATGAGGTGTTGGAATCCATCTCCAGAGCCGCGCATAAATGGGGACAATATCCACTGGATTGGGTCAAGACCGATGAACAATAAAGCCTGCATTCTGGTTTGTCGATTTTTGCAACAGGAAGTTGAAACAGCCCTCGCTGCTGAAAGGTTGCAGGATATCACTGTGGTTACCTTTCCAGGCGATTGTGATCATCCAATCTCCGACCCAGAAAAAGAGATTATCCAGATTGTACCACACCATACAAACCCTGTGATGGCCCTCGAAGGCGGGTGTTTGATGCCCCATCGAAAATTTCTGGATAAGCAAGGTATCCATATTCATCCGCACACGGTCTGTTTTGAACTTCTGGCAGGAAAAGAGGTGCTTGAGAACGCATTGCGCGAAAATACCCATATACTGACGCCGGGCCTATTAAAGCATTGGCGTGAACAGGCAAAAAAATGGGCATTTGAACCAGAACAGGCCAAACGCTATTTTAAGGAGAGCGGAAGCACGCTCCTGCTGTTAGATACCGGCGTTGATCCTAAAGCAGAACAGCGACTTCAAGCGTTTTCAGAGTATAGCGGACGGCCTGCCAAAACACTTTTTGTCGGTTTATCCCTACTGCAAGCGAAAATCGCCTCCTTTGTTCGGCATCAACTTCTCTCTGTCTGTCAACATCATCTCCGTGATCGAGATCGGCAACTGGCGGATGCCGCCATGATGGTGCAGATGACCGGACAACTGACCGGACATTGGACAGAACAAAGCGTCATTCAAGGGGTCTTGGAACTTTTTTCCATGCTCTATGCCCCAAAAGAAGTGGTTTTTGTTCCCCTTGGCAGTGAAGAAGCCAACCCAATCTATGCATACCCCTACTCAATTGAGGGTCAACAGGCCAAAGAGCGATGTCAGAAGTTGATGCAGATTACCTCAAGTCAACCTGATGGTGATGGTGGCTTTATCCTTATTTTTCAACATCGGAATAAAATATTAGCTGTTCTAGAAGTCACAGACGTGGCCTTTCCAGAACATCGAGATCGATACTTAAATCAAGCGATACAGATCGGACCCGTGGTTGGTCTCGCCTTAGCGAATGCACGAACGTTAAGTGCGCGAGAGCAGGATATGCAAAAGATTGCCACATTGAATCACAATCTCACACAGCGTCTTGCAGAGCTGCGTGCCGTGAATGAAGAGCTTGAAGCATTTACCTACTCCGTTTCTCATGATCTAAGAGACCCACTGCGGGCCATTGATGGTTTCAGTGCAGCACTCCTCAAAGATTATGCAAAAGAGAAAGAGGGGAAGTCGCGTCACTATCTTAAACGCGTCAGGGCAGGCGCAGAACGGATGGGACAATTAATTGATGATCTCTTGAAACTATCCCGGTCAACGCGGGGAGAGATGCATCGAGAACGATGTGATATCAGTGCATTGGCAAAAAGGGTCGTGCGTGCTTTACAAGATAAAGATCCAGAAAGAAAGGATATAAAAATAGAGATTGAGAACGGTTTGACCGCTGAGGCGGACATTCGTTTTATTCATGTTGTCTTGGAAAACCTGCTGGGAAATGCCTGGAAATTTACCCGTCTTACCCAAGGTGCCACAATCTCTGTCATGAAAGAAAAAGATGAGTTTGTTATTGCAGACAATGGGGCCGGCTTTAACATGGCCTATGCCCAACGGCTTTTTCAACCCTTCCAACGATTACACGATGATCGTGAATTTGAAGGCAGCGGAATAGGCTTGAGTACGGTCAAACGGATTATTCAACGTCATGGCGGAACGATACGTGCTGACTCTGCGCCTGATCAAGGCGCGCGTTTTTATTTTTCTCTGGAAGCAAAAGGAGAAGCATCATGATCCAGCCAACCATCTTTTTGATCGAGGATAATCCTGATGATGTTGAACTGACAATCAAAGCGCTACAAGAGAATCATATCAATGTACATATCGAAATAGCCCGTGACGGTGCCGAAGCAGTGGATTATTTATCAAAGGATGTGGAGTCATTTACCTGTAACTGGCCCCCACATGTTATTCTTCTCGATATGAACCTCCCAAAACTGTCTGGATTGGAGGTACTCTGTGCATTCCGCAATGATCCTCTGATGTCCGTCATTCCAATCATCATCTTAACCACATCGGATGACGAAATTGAACGTCTAGACTGCTATAGCCAGGGTGCAACAAGCTTTATTCGGAAACCTGTTGTCTTTGAACGCTTCTCCGATATAATGAAGCAGTTAGGTGTCTATTGGCTAGATATCAACCTGCCGCCACCCGTCCAGATCAATTTAGAAACATGAGCGACCTTGTTAATCTACTGATTGTTGATGACTCAGCAGATGATGCAGAATTGATATCCATTGAGCTGGAAAATAATGGACTTAAGACCGCTTGGCAACGCGTAGACAATCAATCCTCTCTCCTTGCCGCTTATGAAAAGCAGGCGTGGAATATTGTTCTCTGCGATATTCGCATGCCTTTTCTCTCCCCAGAAGAAGTCTTGGAAATAACACGGGAGTATGGTGACGATATTCCGGTGATTTTAATCTCTGGAATTGTACATGAGAAAGAGGTTATCAGACTGTTTATGGCGGGAGCACGGGATTTTCTCTCCAAAGAGAGTCTCGCACGGTTACCCATGGCCATACGTCGTGAAATGCTTGAACATGCGTCACGACAAGCACGACGAAAAGCAGAACAGCGCATCAAAGAACAGGAGTCTCACTTAAGATCCCTTCTTGATGCAATGGCTGAAGGACTGGTTGTCATTGACAAAGATGGACGCTGTACGATGGCCAATCCAGCAAGCGTTCAGTTGCTTGGCTATAATACGGCCCATGAACTGGTTGGAAAAGCCCTTCATCCACGGATACATCACAGTGATAAAAACGGTCGCCCATGTCCTATTGAATCCTGTGCCCTGTTCAATGTGCTAAAATCAGGTCAATCCTATATCGGAACAGAAGAGTATTTCTGGCGACAGGATGGAAGCGGGTTTCCTGTCCGATGCCAGGCTGTTACATTATGGAAAGAAGAGAAAATTTCTGGTGCTGTGATCACATTTTGGGATATCAGCGAAGAGCAGCTTGCAGCACAAGCATTAAAAGAGAGTGAATCCCATTTTCGTTCGGTTACTGAGTCAGCCATTGATGCCATTATATCCGCAGACGCTAAAGGGTATATCACGTTCTGGAATAAAGGGGCGTGGATGATTTTTGGCTATATGGCCCATGAGATCATCGGTCGTCCATTAACACTTTTGATGCCAGAAACATTTAGAGCGCAGCACACGTATGCATTAAACAGAGCCGATAAGAATAATGAAATGAGACTCACCGGACAAGTCGTCGAATTGGTTGGATTGCATAAAAATGGCCAGGAGTTTCCAATTGAGGTCTCTTTATCTTCATGGAAAGTGAATGGAAAAAGATATTTTTCATCTATTGTAAGAAACATCACAAAGAGAAAAAAGGATGAACTAAAAATTATTCGTCAAAAGCAGTCGCACCAGGCGCTTTACCAGCTACTGGAAAGGTCATTAGGGGATATTCCACTTTCGCAGCAACTGGAACTTGCATTAGATCTTGTGCTCAGTGGCGCATGGGTTGTGACAAAGAACAAAGGGGCGATCTTTCTGTGGGATGATAAAAATCAACAATTGGTTCGTGTTGCACATAGGGGAATAGAAGAACCCATTTTGTCTTTATGTGAAAAAGTAGCACCAGGCCAATGCCTGTGTGGCCTTGCGATTAAAAATCAAGAACTGATCTATTCCGCACATGTGGATGAACGTCATACGATTCAATATGAAGGGATGAAACCTCATGGCCACTATTGTATTCCAATCTTGACAGATGGCCCACCTCTTGGACTCATTACGCTTTATCTGCCTGAAGGACATCATCGAGATAAAGAAGAGGAGACCTTTTTTAAGAGTATGGCCGCAACATTGGCCGGCATTATCAATCGACATCGAGCCGAAGAGAAACTCCATATACTGAATCAACGTTATCGTTTAATTTTAGGTACAACAGCGGAAGGGTACTGGTTAATTGATCCGATAACAAAAAAGACCATTGAAGTGAATCAATCCCTCTGTCAAATGTTGGGCTACTCCTACGAAGAGATGATCGGTTGCACGCCGTTTGATTTTGTTGATGAAAAAAACAGAAAAATCTTCAAAGCACAAACCGCTCAGATCAATGAAGTGGATCACCGTCGTTATGAAATCACACTACAACCAAAAACTGGCCAACCGGTTCACACCATTTTTAATGCAACAACACTCCATAATGAAAAGGGAGAAGTCACCGGTGCTTTTGCTTTTGTGACAGATATCACACAGCGTAAAGAAGCAGAAAAAGCCCTTCAGAATCAATATGATTTTTCTGAAAGTCTAGTGAATACCGCGCCAGCAATTATTCTGGTGTTGGATAAAGATGGAAATATCGTTCGTTTCAACCCATATATGGAATCATTATCGGGCTATTCACTAAACGAGGTCCGTGGAAAAAGCTGGTATGATACTTTTCTCCTCGCTGCTGAAGATTCAAATATTCATGCTGTCCTCCATGATGTGGAGTATGCACACACAAAAGGCAAGATCAATTATATTACTTTGAAAGATGGCAAGACCAGACTGATTGAATGGTATGAAACAGCACTTCATGATACCGAAGAAAAGATTGTTGGTCTTCTTGCAATAGGTCAGGATATCACGGAACGCTACAAATCAGAAGAAGCACGGCTTCGCCTTTTATCTATTATTGAATCAGCAAAAGATTTTATTGCTTTTGCGGATGTTGATGGCAACACCATTTATATCAACCATGCTGGGCAGGAAATGATCGGGTTAGCATATGATGAAGACTTTAGTCTGCTCAAAATGGCCGATTATTACTCTCGTGAAGCCTTTGAGCACCTGCAAAAGGTCTGTCTGCCCACAGCAATCCGTGAAGGGGCTTGGGAGGGTGAAACAGAGTTTTTAACCCGCTCAAAGAAGAAAATTCCAATCTCTCAAATTCTTGTCTCTCACCACTCTCCGGCGGGGAATCTACTTTACTTCTCAACGATTGCACGAAACATCACCGATCGAAAGAAAACAGAAGCAGAGCTGCGTGAAGCGCACGATACTGCACGGATTGCGAATCAAGCAAAGAGTGAATTTCTTGCCGCGATGTCACATGAGATTAGAACACCCCTGAATGCAATCCTTGGAATGGGCGAACTGCTCGACGATACCCAATTAACAGAGACACAATCCTGGTGTGTTCAGACACTCAGTCGAGCCGGAGAAACATTATTGACATTAATCAATGATATCCTTGATCTATCAAAGATTGAAGCCGGACGGTTAAAGCTGGATATTACTGAGTTTGATTTGCGCGCCTCTATTGAAGAGACCATTGACCTGTTTTCATATAGTGCATTGGAAAAAGGCATTCAATTATTTTATCAGATTGAACCGTCCGTTCCTCAATGGGTTATGGGTGACCCAACACGCTTACGACAAATACTCTTAAATCTGATTAGTAATGCGATCAAATTTACTCAGAAAGGGCATGTCGATGTCTCCGTTGCAAGCGATCCGCATAATATGATCTCATTTACCATAGCAGACACAGGTTCTGGTATTCCCAAAGAGAAGCTGGAGGTGATCTTTAAACCATTTACTCAAGCGGACTCTTCAACGACGCGTAAGTTTGGTGGTACCGGCCTGGGACTGACAATTTGCCGGCGTTTAGTCGAAATGATGCATGGAAAAATCCAATTAAAAAGCCAGGTTGGTTATGGAAGCACGTTTACCGTCTCTCTTCCATTGACGCTTTCGAATAGAGCAGAAAAAGAGCAAAAACGCCATAAATTATCCCAGTTAAATTCAAAAACCAGAGCAACAGATCCTTTCGATGCGCTCCAAAAGTTAAAAATTCTCTTAGTTGATGATTCTGAAGATAACAGACTACTTGTTCAGGCTTTTTTGAAAAAGATAGAACCGCAACTGGTGATGGTTGAAAATGGGCAGCAAGCCATCGATCAATTTAAGAAAAATGAGTTTGATTTAGTGTTAATGGATATTCAGATGCCTGTGATGGATGGCTACGAAGCAACCAGACAGATTCGTCTTTGGGAAAAGCTTAAAAAGGCAAAACCAACACCCGTTATTGCATTAACCGCACACGCCATGGCAGAGGAGTCCAAACAGATTATCGCGGCCGGATGTGACTATCACTTAACAAAGCCAATCCGAAAAAAACGTTTGCTTGATACCATTGATCAGGTGACCCACCCTGTTGTCCCATCCAAACAGTAATTTATCCTATCTAAGGGTCACATTTTTTTAAGCACCCCATGTCGATAGCGTGCTTAAAAAGGGCGCTTTAAAAAAGGATTATCTATAAATAACCACAATCGATGCCTTCACTTTGAATAATCAGCAAAATTTTCAATTCTCTGATAAAAAAAATTAAGTTGCGATTATCTTTTTTTTACGATAATGTTTGAGGGCATCTTAAATTTTAGCATCTTCACTTTAATTGATATATCGTGGATCATCATATAAGGACACCAAACCCATGCTCTTGATTGCCCTGATTCAAAGATCACACGCCCTTCTCTCTACCCTTAAACAGATTCAGCCGAGCTCACAACAGAGACTCGCTTACCTTCCGGTGTCCGTAAAAAGAGTAAGGAGAGGGAAAAAGAGTTCATGAAGCATCTTTAAAAATTAAGACACGCTCTTGGATTTGACCCCTTCCTTAAATTTTGGAAGGGGTTTTTTTATGACCATAAGATAAATAAAACAAATCAACCAAATGAGGCTTTAAAAATGGCCAGTTTTCACTATGAGACAGTTGGTAAGAAAGGGGTTAAAGCATGGACCCATGGTGTCACAGTCGAAGAGGCCGCCTGGAAACAGCTTAAAGAGACCGCTTCTCTCCCCTTTATTCATCGCTATATCGCCGCCATGCCCGATGTACACTTTGGTAAAGGTGCCACCATCGGTAGTATCATCCCCTGTAAAAAAGCAGTGATACCTGCCGCTGTGGGTGTAGATATCGGCTGCGGTATGTGTGCGCTACGCACCAATCTCTCTTATGATCAACTCCCCAAAGATCTCGCACCACTGCGTCAACAGATCGAAGAAGCGGTCCCTCACGGTTTTACACTCAAGAAAAACAAAAACATACCGGATAAAGGCGCCTGGTCCACCATCCCGCAGGATGTACACGACGCCTGGTTTCAAGCAGAGTCCAATCAAAGATCATTGGCTGAGGATTTTGAAAAGATTATCAAAAAACATCCACGGCTAAAAAAAACGAACCATATTAATCATCTGGGCACGTTGGGCTCTGGAAACCACTTTATTGAAATTACCATCGATCAAGAGGAGCAGGTGTGGATTATGCTGCACTCTGGTTCTCGTGGTGTCGGGGCGGCCATCGGTAATTACTTTATCAAACGCGCCAAAGAGGAGATGCAGCGCTGGTTAATTCCCCTACCCAATCCTGATTTGGCTTATCTTCCACAAGGGACAGAACTCTTCGATGACTATCTGTTTGCAGCCAACTGGGCGCAACGCTTTGCGAAAAAAAATCGTGAACTCATGATGCAACGGGTATTTAACCTACTCCAGACGCAAATTCCTTCCTGTGAAGCGATCCAAGAGCCCATTGATTGTCACCATAACTTTGTCGCACACGAAAACCACTATGGTGAAAATGTCTGGGTCATCCGTAAGGGTGCGGTGAGAGTCAGAGAAGAGGAGTGGGGAATTATTCCAGGCAGTATGGGCGCACGCTCCTACATTGTGCAGGGTTTGGGTAATCCAGAAGCCTACTACTCCTGCTCTCACGGTGCAGGACGCGCCATGTCACGCAGTGAAGCGAAGCGCCGTTTTTCTCTTGAGGACCATATCCAGGCCACCCAAGGTGTGGAGTGTCGCAAGGATCAAGAAGTGATCGATGAAACCCCCGCCGCCTATAAGGATATTGATGCGGTAATAGAGGCACAAAAAGATCTGGTCACCCCTGTTTTTACGCTCAAACAAGTCGTTTGCGTCAAAGGATAAGCAAAAAAAAGAGACCCCATAATAAATAAGGGTCTCTTTTATCATCATTGATTTAATGCTTATGATCGATCATGCAGGCATTGAGGAGCGAATCAGACTGAGAATTTGTGGTGCTACCCGGTTCGATTGCACCTGGGTTGCAATTCCTGCTTGTTGTTGAATCCCATGCAGCACATTATTTGCTGTCTGAGAAGCGACATCGGTATCCTGAATCTGAGAACGTGCTGCGGCAATCGATTCCGCTGAGATCGTTAAGCTATTGGCACGTGAACTCAAGCCATTTTCTACCGCGCCCAGATCGGCCCGCATATCCGATACCGCTGCCATATCGGTATCAAGCTGCGTAATTGCAGCACGTGCACCGGCGGCCGTGGAGAGATCAACGGCATTATTGGCTGTACCATTCACATCACCCATCGTCACCGATGTGGTATCTCCACTATCCGGCCCCACCTGAAAAGTATAGGTATCTCCTGAAGCGAGAACCGCCTGGCCATTAAACTCTGTGGTCTGGGAGACCTGTGTGATATGTTCCTGAAGCTGTGCCGCCTCTTTGTTGATCGCCGCGCGATCAGAGTCGTTCAATGTATCGTTACTTGCTTGGACCGCCAGCTCACGCAGACGCTGTTGCGCATCCTGAACCTGTCCCAAACCGCCATCTGCTACCTGGATCATGGATATGCCATGATTGGTGTTTTGAATCGCCTGATTAATCCCACGAACCTCACTGCTCATGGTATTTGAAATACTCAATCCAGCCGCATCATCAGCGGCTGAGTTTATTTTTAAACCCGATGCAATCTTTGCCAAGCCCTGATTTAAAGCATTCTGAGAACGGTTTGTGCTTGAAATCAGTGTTGACGTGAAATCTGCATTCAGAGAAGAGATCGCCATGACATTTACTCCAAAGAGAGGGATATCCTCTGAGATTTCAGAGTGTTCTTAAAATTTCCTCTTTCTTAGATGAATCCACTAACCTTACAAAGATTTATCAATTTAAGATCCCGATTTAAGATCCAGAAAAAAAGAGTCTCCCCCTTAACTCTTATATTCGGTTGAGTGTAACACAATCGTGAGTAAAAAAATGCATTTTTTTTTGTCTCCGCTAAAAAGCATCACAATTCAAAAGTGCTGAGATCACGCTTTTGCATCGTTTCAACGATAAACATCTCTATCCAATTGATGATCCACCCCATTAAACACCCAAATTTCATATATTCAAAACAGAGATTCTCATATAATAAACCTTGATATCTTCTATTTTATCATTTATCACTTCCCTAAAGAAGCAGTACCAAAAAATCTAAACAACAATTCCAAAGGCAATTGTTATACCAAAAGAGGGGCATGGAGACATGGTTAAGAGCCATCATGAGAAGATCACCCGTGAATCGGTGATTGACAAAGAGATGGGATATATCAAAAAGCGCCGAGAGGATCAGACGAGCAATCCTCAATGCACACGACAACCAGATAATCATGATCTGCTTTTACGCCCTGTGCTGCTGCATACACTGCATCATAAAGTCTTAGAAAAACTGAAAAGTAATGAACAGGCATCTGAACTCAATCAGCTACAGGATCTTCTCTCGTTAATCGAAGAGGCAGAAAAGAAAAACCCTGCCGTTGAACTGGTTCAATTTGATCTTCTTTTTCGAGACTATTGTAATCACGATCCAGATCAATCTTTTACTGAAAAGAAATCCTATGCGGTCTCTGATGAACAGTGTGATCCATCATGCAGAAACCTTCTTTTTGAGCTGCTTGATCAATATTTCAAAGAGCAAGAGCAACAAAATCAATATTGGGATCGTGCTGTTGAGGAGTCAGATAAAACGGCTGATCCCAATTTAATTGGCCTCGCTTTCTCTGGTGGTGGTATCCGCTCGGCCACATTCTGTTTAGGTGTTGTGGAACGTTTAAAACAGATCGGTCTCTGGGATCGTCTGGACTATCTCTCAACCGTATCGGGTGGTGGTTATCTTGGCTCTTGCTTAAGCAGTTGGTTCTCCAGAAAAGAGGAGAAAAAGTTCCCCTTTACCCATAAGCTGGGTGAAGAGGAGAACAGTGCATTTCAACATCTCCGCGACTACTCCCGTTATCTGGCTCCCAAAGATACCCTGGATGTCATGCGTATGCCGGGACTCTTTCTTCGCGGCCTGATTACCAGCTTTCTGGTTATCTTTCCAATCTTCTTTTTAATTGCACAAGCGGGTGCTCTGGTTCTTGACCTCTCAAACAATCCAATCCTTAGTTACTGCCTACCAAGCACCTATATAAGTCAATGGATTTTATCCAAAGGAGGATCGGAATATGGCATCTTCTTCCTCTCTGGATTTATATTTTTTGCGCTTGGTATTGTGCTCTTTTTTCTGCTCAGTACAATTAAACTGATTAGCAGTTCAAACAGCTATCCTCTGGCCAGTTGGCATAAACGAGAGTTTTATGGCAAGAAAATTCTAGGCGTGGCAATCGTTCTCTTAGTCATATTGCTTCTGCTTGATATTCAAGCATGGTTGCATGAGCTTCTGAAAGGTTATCTAAGTCAAGGCGGCGTGGAAAGTCATATTAAAACAACCTTCTCAACCCTTGCAGGCATTGGCGCCGCTGCACCAATTCTCTCCTGGATCACAAAATCGAAACAGGCCCAACGCATCGCGATTAAACTGCTTGGCATATTGATTCCACTCCTGCTCTGGTGTGTGGCGATCTATCTCTCTGCCAAATATGACTTCGACCATAAAGAGAGTGTTGTCAATTACGGTTTGAGTGGAACCGCCCTCATTGGTCTGATTATCGCCTATTTTATCGATGCCAATCTGACATCACTGCATGGCTTCTATCGTGATAAGCTGAGCAAGGCGTATCTGTTCTCTCGCAAAGAGGATCGCAGTCAAACATTGGTTCATCAGGATCGCCTGCGTCTTTCTGAACTGAATAACAAAACAACCAGCAACGAAGAAGAGCGATTCAATACCGCCGCACCCTATCATCTGATTAATGCCACGCTCAATGTGACCCATGCTAAGGGTGAGGATCAACTCAAACTACGCGGTCGTAAAGCAGACTTTTTTCTCTTCAGCCGTGAATATATCGGTTCTGATGTGACAGGATACTGCACAACAGATGATATGGAGACCGCCTGGCCACGCCTCAACCTCAGCAGTGCCATGGCGATCTCCGGTGCCGCCTTTGCACCCAATATGGGTACGGAAACACGCTCTAATCTCACCTTTTTAATGACACTGCTTAATCTACGGCTTGGTAACTGGTTACCCAATCCACGCTTTTTGGCAGAGAGAAAAGGAGAACACCGCAAATGGATTCCCTCGCGCTGGATTCCTTCACTTCTGGCACTAAAATATGAGTTCAGCAGCCACTTCTCTACAGAGAAGGAGTTTATCAACGTCTCTGATGGCGGACATATTGAAAATCTAGGGGTCTTCGAACTGCTTGCCCGCCAGTGTCGTTTAATTATTGCAGTGGATGCCGAACAGGATGCCGGTTGGGGCGCCTATCAAAAATCGCTCCAGCAGTTTGATTCTTTTAATCCTGACATGCCTAAACTACAACTGGGTGCGCTTGCCACGCTCATGCGTCTGGCCCGCACGGAACTCGCCACAGAAATTGTTATCCCAGAGGAGTCACGCAAACGGCTACTCCGTGGGGAGTCCTACTACCTCACCGGTACCATTCGCTATACAAAAGAGCGTGAAGGTATCCTGATCTATATTAAATCAACGCTGGTGGATCAGTTTATCAACCAACATATCCATACCTATCACATGCAGAACCGTGACTTTCCGCATGAGACCACTGCGGATCAATTCTTTGATGAAGCCCAGTTTGAGGCGTATCGCGATCTAGGCTATACCGCTGCAACCTGGACATTCCCGCGTCAGAGAAAAAATCAATCCTAAAACCAACACGCCCCCATCTAAAAATATGGGGGCTATTTTTCTTTTAGAAGAAAATCTTGAATTTCTCTCCCAAGATTTTCACCGACAATACAATGTCCTACCTCGCCCCACGCATGTCCTTCTGGAGAATCATAATTTTTGATGCCATCAAACCACGGATCAACATCAATATAATAGAGCAGATTATCCTGATGAAACATCTTGATTTTCTTCTCAATATGAGTAAAGGATCTTATTTGACCTGTAACACCAAAATGTGGAGAATATTCATAACTCCAAGAGCGGAAGGACTGCACGACAAAAAGACGAACCATACCTTCTGCAATAAGAGATATTATTAAAAATGTTACAGAACTCATTGCTAAAGTTAATATACTCTTATTATAGAATCTATTCTCATTCTTCATTTTTAATAAATTAACCTTATTATGGAAATCAATTTATTTGTAAACCCAAAACGCCCCCATATTTTTAGATGGGGGCGTTAAAATAAACTTCTAAACCAATCGTCTTTAAACCGCTTTAATCGAGAAAACCACCCGTGATTTTCCAGCCTCTTTTAACTCCGCCAGATACTCCTGCCAATACTTCTCCTGATTCTCACCCAGATCATAGAGTGTCTCCCAGGAGTAGACGCCGGATTTATGGCCATCACTGAAGACAATCTTCACCGCATAGTGGCCAATCGGGGAGATCTCCTCAATGGTGACATCACGCTGACCATAAATTAACTTGCGCTCACTGGGTGTATGTCCACGGCACTCCGCACAGGGACAGCAAACACGCAGAGACTCAAACGTGTAGACAAAGTTTTTACCATCATCCCACGAAATATGCACCTCACGCGCTTCTTGTTTTTGGCGAATCTCGGTGGGAAAGCGATCAAATCCATAAGAGACCGTATCCATATGCTCTTTTATCCTGAAAACAGATCCTCAAGGGATATCAAACCCTTAAAAGATCTTTTAAGTTGATGTCTGTAAAACTTCGGTGGGATCGCTCTTCCCACCTGAACCGGTTTGAAATGACATTAACCGTGCGCGCCTCTTCTTATAATCAGAGTTCTGCAACAGTTGCGTTGATGTCATCTCCTTGAGGGTATGATCAATAACCCCTTGACGCAATGTTTGTATGCGCAATCTGGATTGATTGAAAGCTTCGCTTGATTGCGCTTCATAGCCTTCTCTTATCCCCTCAATGGTCGCTTTACTATCCTCTAAATCTCCTGTACAACAAAGAAGAAGATCACAACCCGCAATAAGAGCCCGCTTAGCACGCTGCACCATATCACCCTCTAAAGCCTGCATCTCCAGTGCATCTGAAGCAATAAGACCTGAAT
Source organism: Magnetococcales bacterium HHB-1 (assembly GCA_052043475.1). Taxonomy (GTDB): domain Bacteria; phylum Pseudomonadota; class Magnetococcia; order Magnetococcales; family JBQGBW01; genus JBQGBW01. The sequence goes on along the minus strand of JBQGBW010000025.1, from coordinate 15,018 downwards.
ACATCCACTGCTGCCGCAACAATTTTTGCAAAATAATCTCCGATGTGGTGGCCGGTTGATCATCCAATGATGTCACACGGATATGTGCCGTCATCAAAATCGGCAGAGAGGGAAGCAACGCCTGAAACGGTTTTAACTCCCACTTCAATAAGGTCTCCCAATCCACAGTGATGGTGGGTAACGCTTTATGGGAATCCACCATGGCGCGTCCATGTCCTGGAAAATGTTTTCCCACCGCGATACAACCTGGAACCGATTGAAACCCTTTCAGCCATGCCCCAGCTAACTGGATCACCTGCTCTGGATTATCCGCAAACGCACGATCACCGATCACAGGATCAGCACCTGAAGTTAAAATATCCAGCACAGGTGCACAATTGACATCAAAGCCAACAGCCTGCAACTCCTGTGCATTGATCAATCCGCTTAGATAACAGAGCTCCAGACCAACCTCGGGATTCTCCTGCCAAATCGCATACAATCGACCAGCACTAAGGTGATGCATTAAAGGTGAACGAATACGTTGAACCCGTCCTCCCTCCTGATCTAACCATAAGGTGATCGGTTGCGGTGAGATCTGACGAATATGATAGATTAATTGCTCAATCTGTGTAATATTTTCTAAATTTCGTGCAAAAAGAATCACGCCTGCGGGTTGATACTTTTTTAGAAAGTTCATCTCCTCTGTCGTGAGCGTAACACCTTGAATCCCACAGATGAGATGCTGTCCTAAAACCTGTGGATCGCTCTTATCCCGATTGATCATATCTATAAATCCAATGATTGCAAAAAAGAACGCGCCCTATTTTTGGCTGTTTCTGTTAATAGCCTATTCTGGTCTCATTTTCTACCTTTCATCCACCCCAGCAGAAAAACTTCCTCCGCTTTTTTTTCCGGGCTTCGATAAAATTATTCATGCATTAGAGTATGGCCTGCTCGCCTGGATTGCACTTAAAAGTGTAACCTCCTTTCCACGCATCCCCTACCCTTACCTGTTCGCCTGGGGATATAGCACACTCTATAGTATCAGTGATGAGTGGCATCAATCCTATGTTCCTGGCCGTCACAGCGATATTTTTGATCTGATGGCCGATATTTTTGGTGCCACACTGCTCTTGGCACTTTACCATCGGTATATAAAAAAATAGAATAGCTTAATTGAGATATCTTTCTACATTTTTATCTATTAGGGATCACTACTCATGATTGGGTCAAATCTTCTGCTACGCAGCCTTCTTATGTTGATGATGCTCATCCTCATCATCCCCGAAGAGGTTCTGGCTGGCCGTTATGGCAAGTCACGCTCCTCCTACAGCTTTAGAGATCGCAGTAAACCGGTCTCTTTGAAAAAAAGTTACCGCACCACACCAACAAAAAACTATCAAAAGAAATATTATAAGAAAAAATATAAGCTTAAAGCAGAGAAAGAGAAGTATAAGGCAAAAAAAGCAGAAAATCAGGCACTGCGCGCCGAGTTGGCACGCGAACGGATGAAAAACCGCCAGTTAGTCAATCAACCCAGTCCTAGCAGCACGCAGGGGCCCTGGGGCTCACGTACAGCGCATATGCAGCAACGCAGCAGCTACATCAATCGTGAGCGCAGCAACGCCTATCGCTACACCAAAGATTATGATACCCACACCCTAAATAGCCAACGCCACCAACTCTATCAAAACCGTGGCTACAGCCAAAAACCCTCCTGGCTGGTTCCTGGTGCGGTGGGTGTATTGGCAGGTGGTACCATGGCCTATATGCTGATGGACTCCTCTGATGCCGCTGCCGCCACAGTTGATCAAGCCAAAGATGCCGCCGCCGGTGCAGTCGATCAAGCCAAAAATGCCGCCACTGGAGCCGCCGCCGGTGCCGCTGCTCTGGCCGCAACAAATCCCTCAACCCAGTGGCTCTATCACCATTGGGAAGATCCCAGTGTGATTGAGTGGCGTGCACAGATGGAAGAACAAGCAAAGAACAATCCTGAACTTAAAGCACGTCTTGAGAGCATGGAGATGCAGATCGCCGCCATGCAGGCGACAGGATTAGCACGGGATAGCAACTTCACCCATAAAGATGTTCCTCCCCATCTGCTCTATGCAAAAACCGAAGAAAATCCTGCCGAAACAAAAAAAGCAGGACCACCAAAGCTACGCCTCTGTACCGCACGTGCCGGCAACTACTATGATCAGTTTGGCCAGGCCATGAGTCAGGCAATGAATAGCGTACAGGTGGATGTGATCCACACCCAAGGTACTTTTGATAACTTAAAGCGGATCAATAAATCTTGTGATGCCGCCCTGGTACAACGCAACGGTTATGTTCCTTTTGCGAAAGAGAATGCAGGCTTACCTTTCGCCTTCGAGCGCGTGGGCTCCATGTTCTCTGAGGTAGCGCATCTGATCTGTTCAGAGCAATCCGGCGTTGATAGTGAAGATGATCTGGAGTCAGATAAATATACGGTGAATGTGGGCAGTCTGCTTTCAGGAACCAACCTGCTCTGGCAGGATCTCACCAAACATGACACCGATTTTCAGGCTACCCGGGTAGATCATAGCAATCTAACGCCAAATCTGCTGAAACTGAAAATGAAAAATAACGATATCTCCTGCGCAGTACATGTCTCCGCACTACGCTCACCATTTATGATGAAACTCAATCGTGTATCGAAGGACGCTCAACTTAAACTGGTACCCTTCGATGACAGTGATTTTGGCAGTGTCCAAGATCCTGCAGGTAAGGATGTCTACACCTTTATGAAGATTCCCAGCAATACCTATGATAATCTGCAATCCCGCTTCTTTGGCGGTGTGAAGACTGTCAGTCTGCCCACTGATCTGATTGTCTCTAAACAGTGGATCGAACAGAATCCTGAGAACTTTGATCGACTGATTGATGAAGTGCAGCAAATCAGTAACTATCTTGCAGCGAGATCCCAGTAATCATAAACATCCAGAGTAGGTAATCACTTTAACAAAGAGTGATTCCTACTCTGATATGTCATCTAATCTTTAGATCATACGGTGATTTTGATTTAAGGAGATCACACCATGGATCATGCAACACAATCTGAACAGCTTACAGAAGAAGCATATCTTGAAAGCGAAAATATCAGTGAAGTGCGGCATGAGTATATCGACGGATATCTCTATGCCATGGTGGGTTCTTCAATAAATCATAACCGGTTATCTTCAACCCTTGTTCATCAGTTTGGAGATCATCTAAAAGATAAACCGTGTGATCTCTTTCAATCGACCTTTAAGGTTAAAACATCTAAGAGGAAATTTCGCTATCCTGACGTCATCGTTCGCTGCGATGATCCTCACGATAATCATGAACTCTATACTGAGAAGCCAATTATCATTGTTGAAGTGCTCTCTAAATCGACGCGGAGAAGCGATAAAACGAAAAAAATGCTTGAGTATATCAACCTTCCAAGCTTAAAGGAGTATGTGCTTATCGAGCAGGATATCGTGGATATCGAGGTGCTCAGACGTTCAAATGGCTGGCGATCAGAGCATTTTTATCTTGGAGATAAGGTAATTTTGAATCCATCGGTTTAACCCTGCTTGTTGAAGAGATCTACAGGCGGGTTGATAATGAAGATATGCGTGTGTTTCTTACTTCAAAAGAAGAAACAACGGAATCCTAATTTTATAGACGATTATCTTTTCCACTAATCTGATTTGTTCTAGACTGTGGATTGAACAGAATCTCGATAGTTTTGATCATCTGATTTATGAAAACCGTCCTGATTTGTTTTGCTATTTTTTACTGTCTCGTTATCAACAATATCCTCTAACTTTTTCTCTAACGTCTTTTCAGCAGCAATTTTTGCACTTGTGATTCTGCTTCTTCTTTGCTCTTTCCTGCGCGACATCTCCTTTTTCTAATAGGAGTAGAAAAATGTTCAATCACTTGATCTACGTGTTCAGCAGCAATCACTGATGAGACATGCGTTTTCAACACATCATTGATCATCTCATGATAATCTCCACCACCCGATTCAACCACCTTTTCCTTAAACCAGTGCAATAATGACCGATCTAATTGAATCGTTACACGCACCTTTTCTGGATCAGACGGCAGTATAGCGCCACGTTTTCCTTCTGAGAAATCATATTCATCTTTCATCTTCTTTTTCCTTTATATACCTGTTTCTCTCTTCTGGTTGCTTTTCGCATGGAGATCACACGTATGGTGTCCCCCTGCCAATAAGTATACACAAGAACCAGGCATTGACCCAAATCATTACAGCCAATGGTTACAAATCGATATTCATCATGATCAGAATCATCTCTTAAGAGAGCTAAAGGATCTTGTAAAACTGTTGCTGCATCAGCAAACGAAACCCCATGCTTCTCCTGATTACTTTTTGCCTTATTAACATCCCAGGATATCTTCATCATTGATAACCTATCAATCGAGCATAACTACCCCAAGATCTTCTCCTCAACCACCTCCAACTGCTCTAAAAACCGACGATGATAACGCAAGCGATCCAGATATTGACTTACCTGATCTAAGGCATTCTCATGATTTTGCGCATAATATTCTAAAAAAGCCGTCTCAATAGTATCGTAAGCTTGATCCATCTGCGACTCCACTTCCTGACGCATGGCATCCAATTTATCTAATGCATCATCCGCCTGTTGATCAATCTCCTCCAACGCTTCACGCTGCTCCATGGTCTCCATAAGAAACATCGGGTCCATGGGTGCTGCCCCCTGAGATTCACCGCCAGGATCACGACCCTCCAGTTTAAGAAGATATGCCGCGCGCTCTAAAGGATTTAACAGCGTCCTCTGGGCTTCATTGAGTTGCGTAACATGCTCTAAGGAGAGCCGTCTTTCTGTCGCACTACGGGTGGCAAAGCGATCCGGATGCAACTGCTGCTGCAAAGCACGATAACATTCTTCCAGAGCCGCACGATCCACCGGATACTGTTTTGGCAGATCAAAAAGATCAAAGTGACTCTTCTGCCGACTGGGCGGTTGAATCACACCACAGGTTTTACAAAAAATGGTTTCCGCTGCTGGTCCTTTACAGGACCAGCATATTTTATTTTCACCGGGCATCAATTACACCTTAAACGACTCACCACAGCCACACTGCTCTTTGACATTGGGATTACCAAACTTAAATCCTGACTTAAAAGGATCATTGATAAAATCCACCTCTGTCCCCTTAAGAAAGAGCATCGACTTATTATCCACCACAACCTGGACACCATGCGCTTCAAACGTCTGGTCGCCCTCCTCCGCCTGATCCGCATACTCCAGTTTATAAGCAAAACCTGAACAGCCAGAAGTGGCAACCCCCAGACGAATCGCCGCCTCAGGCGTACCCCGATTATTCAGCAGTGTTTTCATCTGACTGGCGGCAGACTCTGTAACACGAATCCCCTCTTGAGTCTCCATAATTCACCTCCTAACCTATCCATTCTTCTTTGAACGATAATCCTTCACTGCCGCTTTAATGGCATCCTCAGCCAACACAGAGCAGTGAATTTTAACCGGCGGTAAGGCCAACTCTTCGGCAATCTCTTTATTTTTAATCGCCAAGGCTTCATCCACAGTTTTACCCTTAATCCACTCGGTTACCAGACTGGAGGAGGCAATGGCTGAACCACAGCCAAAGGTTTTAAACTTGGCATCATCGATCACCCCATCATCGGAAACCTTGATCTGTAGCTTCATCACATCACCACAGGCGGGCGCACCCACCATACCGGTGCCCACATCCTCTGAATTTTTATCCATACTGCCCACATTGCGGGGATTCTCATAGTGATCGATCACTTTATCGCTGTATGCCATGATTCTTTCTCCAAAACGCGATATCACCAACTGCCAGATGACAGTTTTTTTAAAATTAACGAAGAATAAAAATTAATGTTCCGCCCACTGGATTGAATTGAGATCAATGCCCTCATTCATCATCTCCCAGAGCGGTGAGAGATCCCGAAGCTTATTGACTGCTTTGACCACCATCTCGATCACCTTATCTACATCTTCTTCAGTAGTATAACGTCCCAAACCAAAGCGGATAGAAGAGTGCGCCATATCATCCCCCACACCCAATGCACGCAGCACATAAGAGGGCTCTAAGGAGGCGGATGTACAAGCAGAACCCGAAGAGACCGCCACACCACGAATGGCCATCATCATCGATTCGCCCTCAACATAGCCAAAAGAGATGTTTAAATTGTTTGCCACCCGCTTGACCATATCTCCATTGATCACAATATGGGTCAGTTGTTCATTTAATGCATCAACCAATCGGTCACGTAGTGCAGTAATCCGCTTCTGCTCGGATTCCATATTCTCCTGCGCAATGGCACACGCTTCACCTAAGCCCACAATCAAAGGTGTGGGTAGTGTCCCTGAACGCATACCCCGCTCATGACCACCACCATGAATGAGCGGTTTAACTCTTACCCTTGGACGCCTTCTCACATAGAGTGCACCAATCCCTTTAGGACCGTAGATTTTATGGCCAGAAATCGACATTAGATCAATGTTCATTGCATTGACATCCAGAGGAATCTTTCCCACCGCCTGTGCGGCATCCGTATGAAAAAAGACTTTCTTCTGACGACAGAGTGCACCAATCTCAGCGATCGGTTGAATCACACCAATTTCGTTATTCACCGCCATAATTGAGACCAGAATGGTCTTGTCAGTAATCGCTGCTTTAAGTTTCTCCAGATCAATCAGACCATTGGGTTCTACAGGAAGATAGGTCACCTCAAACCCTTCAGACTCCAGATAGCGACAGGTATCCAGCACCGCCTTATGTTCCGTGACTGCAGTGATAATATGGTTGCCCTTTTCACGATAAAAACGCGCCACACCGGCAATGGCCAGATTATCAGACTCTGTTGCACCCGAGGTAAAAACAATCTCCTTGGCATTGGCAGAGATCGCATCCGCCACCTGCTGACGCGCCTTATCCACCACCTCGCTGGCCTGCCAGCCAAAAGCGTGGGAACGGGAAGCAGGATTACCATACTGCTCCACAAACCAGGGCTGCATCGCTTCCATCACCTTGGGGTCTAATGGTGTTGTTGATTGATAATCCATATAGATGGGAAGTTCCATTGTGATCGATCCTCACTAAAGAGCCTATGGGGTGCGCGATGATATATGTAAATGATTATCATTTCGATGCACACCAACTCAATTAAGTTCCAATGTTTAAAAATAATTCTAATTTTACGATGACAAAATACGCCATCCCAGTGCAATAATCAACAGACTTGCCACTATAAACAAACCACCGACACTCATGATAAACCACTCCAGGCGTTTAAACGGGTTACACTGCTTTTAAACAGCCGCATAAATTGCTCGATATCCTCTAAACGGTTATTCCAGCCTAAGCTTATTCTCACCGCACTCTTCGCCAGTTTATCTTCCACCTGCATGGCACTTAAAACATGCGATGCACTGGTTTTTCCCGAAGCACACGCCGATCCTGAACTGATCGCCACACCTGCCAGATCCATATTCATTACCAATGTTTCACCATCTAAGCCAGGAATACCTAAAAGAATGGTGTTGGCCAGGCGTGGTGCAGGCTCTGCAAAAACCACTAAAGAGTCGATCTCCTGTTTCAGACGGATCAAAAGATCATCGCGTAACTTCTCAATCTGCTGACACTCCTGACGATACTCTAAACTTTGTAGATGCTCCAAGCGCGGTAAAAATGTCGCTGCCGCCAGAAGGTTCTCGGTTCCTGAACGTCGTTTCCGCTCCTGGCCGCCACCAAAAACCAGTGGCATAAGATCAAGATCATGCTCCACCACCAACGCACCAAAGCCGGTCATCCCCCCCAGTTTATGAGCAGAGAGTGAGAGGGCATCAATCTTTAATTCTGCTAAGTTCAGTGGTAACTTTCCAAAGGATTGCACAGCATCCACATGAAAGAGAATCCCCTCCTCTTTCGCCAATGCACCTACCGCCTCAATGGGCTGAATGGCGCCGGTTTCATTGTTGGCATGCATCAGGGAGATCAGCTTGGTATCTGGTCTTAATGCGGCAATCACCTGCTTAATATCAATCTGGCCGGTTATCGCATCCGGTCGTAATCGACTCACCTGCATGCCATTATGTTCTAACCGATCCAGAGGTTCAAGAACAGCCGGATGTTCAATGGCTGAGGTGATGATATGTCCCTGAAAATTATATCGCGCGGCAACCCCAAAAAGCAGCATGTTATTGGCTTCTGTCCCCCCACTGGTGAAAATCACCCGGCTATCGTGTACCTGAAGATTTTCAGCCAGTGCTCGACGCGTACGATCCAGGATCTCCCGCGCCTTACGACCTGCACCATGCACCGAAGAGGGGTTACCTAAGGGTTGATCAATCCAGGATTTTAACGCCTCTTTAACAACCGGATGCAGAGGCGATGTGGCATTATGGTCAAGATAGATCACACAATCATCCTTAAAAGATCACCTGAACGTGTTGCCGATCAAGCAGACCACTAAGATGAATCGACTCCAGATAGCTCTCGATATGGTTTCCTAAAGAGACCCAGAGTTCATGGGTTAAGCACTGTCCTGATGGGGTACAACCCTGGTGCGATGTTTTCTTACTGCATGCCGCCTGGATCGGCTCTTCGACCGCACGCATAATCGCAGCCACACTGATTGCGGTGGGTGCATGACAGAGGATATATCCTCCTCCAGGCCCCCGAACACTCTGCACCAATCCTTTTTTACGCAGTTTAGAGAAGAGCTGCTCTAGGTAGGAGAGTGAAATATTTTGCCGATGCGAGATATCTGCCAGAGAGGTCGGCCCCTGCTGGGCATGAGAAGCCAGATCGACCATGGCGGTTACTGCATATTTTCCCCGCGTCGTTACTTTCATAGCGCAAGCTCCTTTAAAGGGGGTCAACCAATAGGATCCTGTTCTCGTTCAAGATTTTTCTGAAGAGATCTGTTGCTTTTTCTCCTCTTCAAGATGATGCAACCGTTGCTCCATCTGTTTCACTTGCTCCAGAACACAGGTTACCGCGCGCGCTACGGGGTCGGGCATACTCTCATCCTCACCATAGTTGGGTAATTTCTGTCCTATACGCACCGGTTGGGGTGTTTTTTCATGTTGGCGCACCACAATCCGGCCAGGGATACCCACCACCGTGGAGTCTGAGGGCACATCTTTTACCACCACTGCATTGGAGCCCACCCGCACATTACGTCCCATGGTGATCGGACCTAAAATTTTAGCGCCCGCGCCCACCACAACACCCTCCTCCAGGGTGGGGTGTCGTTTTCCCTTTTTCCAGGAGGTACCACCCAATGTGACACCATGATAGATGGTCACATTATCACCGATCTCTGTGGTCTCTCCGATCACCACGCCCATACCATGGTCAATAAAAAATCCCTGACCAATGGTGGCGCCTGGATGGATTTCAATACCCGTAAGAAAACGAAAAATATGGGAGATAAAACGGGCAATCGATCGAAACCCCCGCATCCAGAACCAATGCGCAATACGAAATCCAAACATGGCATGAAGTCCGGGATAACAGGTTAGGATCTCCAGCGTATTGCGTGCGGCAGGATCACGGTCGAAGACCACCTGAATCGCTTGTTTGACTCGCTGAAACATGAATCAGCACCCCATTGGCGTTAAACTTTAAAGAAACGGTTGATTCCTGACAAAAACAGTCAAGTTTTATTGCAAAAAAAACAGACAAGACACATAAAGCAAGAATCCCCTTCTCTTCGATTCAAATCCGTCTTAAAAGTATCTTCACTTTTGATTTGAAGTTAAAAATAGAATAGTTGACTAAAACTGTCAACTATTTTCTAAAAAAAAATTGCGCTCCATAACCTTAAAAATCAGAGGCTATTTTTTTGCAAAGAATTATCTTTTAGAAGTGCCATAAATAAGAAACAGGGAACTGTGTTTCAGTTCCCTGCGGCTTATTTACGGGAGAGGATGCGTGAGGCTTGGTCAAGGACATCATCGGACATTTTACGATTGGCTTTACGGGTTTCCCGCTTAATTTTATCATAAATCTCCTCGCGATGGACTTCCACATGGCGGGGTGCATCAATGCCGATCCGCACCTGGTTGCCTTTAATACCCAGAAGGGTAATTTTAATCTCATCTCCAATATGCAAGCTTTCTCCGACTCTCCGTGTCAAAATCAACATGCCGCGTACTCCTTGCTAAGATTTCAGACCCGAGACATATCCTTCCATCGGTTGATTATACAGGCGATATGGTCTGAAAAACAGGGTTAAAGAGGATAGATCTGGTGCATTGGCAAGTTTTACAACTCTTTTGAGAAGCGATGAAACGGTTCTCTGGATTGCCGGTTTCCCAAACGATTATAGAGTGATTTAGTACTGCTTTTATCCTGGGTCAGAGAGAGAATCGCCTCTGTGGCCAGCGCAATACCGCGCAGAGCCGCCTGATTCTCCCGATTCAGTTTTTCAACACGCGGGATGGTTTCCAGAAGACGGCGGCGATAGCCTAAAAGATCGCCTTGATGATTCAAGGCTTTATCGAGTGCTTTCAGCGTGGGTTTCTCTCCCGCCTGGGGCACCATACGTGCAATCGCCATGGTGACTTTTAACCGTTGCTGATCAAGTTTTGCAATCTCAATCAGGATGGGCTCCGCCTCCTTGGCATGTTGCGTAATGGCATCTGCATCGCGCCTACGAATGGCATCACGCTCTTTGATAAACACAGCCTGCAACTGATCAAACTGTCGCAACAGTTGATCGAGAATATTTTTTAATGCTGCAATGGGTTCATTGACCATATTATACCGCTTGCTTTCGTTCCATCAGAACCTCACGAAGAATTTTATCCGCCACATCCAGGCTATCGACGCTGTAGCGTCCTGACTGTAATGCGTCGCGCAGAGGTTCCACACGCTCCATACGCATTTCAGGGGCCTGTTGTGCCGCTTCGCTGGCAGAATGAATAAGACGCGCCTCTGAAGAGACAGAGACATCATCACCCAAGGAGGAACCGCTCTGTCTACGACGACTTTTAGAACGGCCTTTGGCATACTGGCTTCTGGCCAGTCTATCCAGTTTACCTAGGTTGTATCCTTTGATTTTCATAGTGGTAGCCTTCCTTGAAGCCGGTTTTCCACAGGCAGACCCGATCTCCTTTAAGGTGATTCATAAGCTTAAAAGTGCACTGAAAATCAGTGTTCTCTATTGGCTTTGTTCACCGAAGGATAAGCCGCTGTCGTGCCGGAACCCTGAACAGAGTTTAATCCATTCAGTTCGTTTTTCTGTTGGCGAAGTTGCTCTAAAGCCTGGGCTGCATTGGTGGTATGATGATTCTGGGGTTGTGCGGGAGAGAGGCGCTGCTGTGTGAGTTGTTGATAGAGCGCTTCTTTCAAACCAAAGCTTCCCGGACGTTCACTCATTAGTTTAGCATACTCGCCATCAAGCATCTCGCGAAAGATTTTTTCGCCCTGACCCTTTTTTATTAGACTATTTTCTCCAGCATCAGGCACGGTTTTACGCATTGAGCGAAACATCTGTTGGATAAACATCGCTTCAAACTCTGAGACCGCCCGACGTAATTTCTTCTCCCGTGCCGATTGCGCCTCCGCAATTTTTGCCCGTGAAACATCCTCTTTTTCACCCAGGGCTTCTCCCTGGGCTTGAGGTCTCTGGGGCTGATGTCCCTGGAGGTAACGCCCCCCAATCATACGTTGTGGTGCAGATTGAATCGACCAGTCGCTCATAATATCTCCAATTCGGCCTGCAAAGCACCTGAGGCTTTAATCGTCTGTAAAATGGTAATCAGATCCCGTGGTGTCACACCCAGTCGGTTCAAACCCGCCACCAACTCACCCAATGTTACGCCTGAAGGCATCTCCATCAAGCTCCGATCCTTCTCCTCTTTCATCTCAACATCGGTTTTTGGTGTGACCACCGTTTGACCAAGAGAGAGGGGTTCGGGCTGACTGACATCACTCGATTCTGTAATTTTAATGGTGAGATTTCCATGGGCCAACGCAACAGTGGATATACGTACATTCTCACCCACCACAATGGTGCCGGTACGCTCATTGACCACAACCCGTGCCGCCATATCCGCTTCAACCGGAAAATTCTCCATACGCGCCAGAAAAGTTACCACACTGCCACGAAACTCTGGTGGAACCGTCACCATCACCGTTCCGGAGTCCCGTGCATGGGCAATCGATTGACCCAGACGGGAGTTGATCGCATTAACAATCCGGCTGGCGGTGGTGAAGTCTGGATTGGTCAATGCAAGTTGTAATCGATTCTCTCGATTCAACTCAAAGGGGATCTCCCGTTCCACAATCGCACCGTTGGCAATCCGGCCTACCGTGGGATGGTTTTTCGCAGCCGACTGTGCGGCACCCGCCGCCGCCACGGATCCGGTGGAGACCGCACCTTGGGCGGCTGCATAAACCTTACCATCCGGCCCTTTAAGCGGTGTCATAAGGAGAATACCACCCTGTAGGCTTTTGGCATCACCCACTGAGGAGATGGTGACATCAAGACGACTACCCTGACGGGCAAAAGGCGGCAGGGTTGCAGTCACCATCACGGCAGCCACATTTTTCGACTCCCCAGCCAGATCCTGAGGAACACCCATCTGCTCTAACCGTTCTGCGACCTTTTCCGGGTTCACACCCTTTTTGGAGTCACCAGAATCATTCAAACCCACAACCAGACTAAAGCCTGTGAGCATGTTATCACGAACACCCTCAATATTCACAATATCCTTCAGGCGTGCACCCTCTACGGATGCGGGCTGAAACATACCAAAGACCAGACCACAGAGCACCAAAAAGAACAGTGGTCGCCATCCTTGCCTAGGCATTATCTACACTCCTTGGCCAACGGGTGAAAATTAATCTACAAAAAAAATATTTTAAAAAGACCGTTAAAGATTGGTCATTAAAATTGATTCAATCGATCGAGTGATAACGATATGGTTTGTTATCGTTTGAATTTAATGCAATATATAAGCCAACAATTTAACAACATAAAAATACACTATCAAATCAACAAGATCAGCTCACTATTCATCATCAGAAACATGAAATTAAGATCCCGATATCAACCCTTATCAATCTCAGGGTTGCAATCCGCTTGCCGTGGGGTATAATCAGGTGTTTTCATTCAAGATAATCGGATTTTTCATTGATGCACTTTTTAAATAGAGATGTCAAACCTCTGACAACCTAAGAGTCAAAAGAGAAAAATCCTATTGCCAACATAGATATTTTAAGGTGATAGACCATGGCTGACTCCCCGTGGGTTATCGATGTCGATCAGGCAAATTTTAACGAGGCGGTCATCGAACGCTCCGCAGAAATTCCCGTTCTTATCGATTTCTGGGCACCCTGGTGTGGTCCCTGTCGTGCTTTAGGACCACTGCTGGAAAAACTGGCCCATGAGATGGCCGGACGCTTTATTCTGGCAAAAATTAACAGCGATCAAAATCAAACACTCGCACAACAGATGGGCGTACAGGGCATACCCGCTGTAAAAATGGTCTCCGAAGGCCAGGTAATCGACGAATTTACCGGCGCACTTCCCGAACGTAATATCCGTCAATTTTTAGATAAAGCCCTCCCCTCCCCTGTGGCTAAAATGATCCACCAGGCCGCTGAGATGGTGGATCAAAACGATGCAGAACAGGCGCTACGCTATGTCGATCAGGCGCTGGCCTTAGAATCAAAAAATGCAGAGGGTCTGCTGGTCAAAGCCAGTGCACACCTTAAACTGCAACAATTTGATGAAGCAGAACCTGTGATTGAGGAGTTCGAGCGCCTTCTCCCCCATGATGATCGGGTTAAGCCTTTGCGTGCACAACTCACTTTTGCAGGCCAGGGAGAAGATGAAGCACAACTGCAAAAAACCATCCAAGAGAATCCAGACAATCTTCAGGCACGCCTGCAACTCGGACGTATTTTAACCGGCCAACAACGCTTTGCTGAAGGGATGGATCAATTTCTTGAGATCATCAAAAAAGATCGCAACTTTGAGGATGATGCTGGACGCAAGGCAATCCTCCAGGTCTTTGATCTATTAGGTCCCAGCCACGAACTGGTTCCGATCTACCGCGCGAAACTCTCCAGTCTCCTGTTCTCATAACAAAGCCAGCTTAAAAAAAGATCATGACACAGACCACGCCACGCACCATCTATACCCCCCATAAAAAAATTCCCCTAAAAATTGCCGAAGGCATGTCTCCGGTCGAATTTTTTAACAGTGTCGCTAACCTGCGCAACTTAACGGAAGAGAATGGTCTTCTTAGAACACCAGAAGATTTTCTCCTCTACCGTAAACTGTTAGGCCACAGCTTAGAGTTTGATACCTCAATTATTCTGGATACATCTCAACGCATTCTTGATCCTCTGGGACGTCCTGTAAGAAGGGATCAGTTGAGTAAACGGGAAAAAAATGTCTGGAGCCGCATGAGTCAGATTATCTTTGACTATATGTTAGAACACTACCCCGATCCGGAACAATATCTGATTCTTTGTGGTGAAGCCAGCCTGGATCCCACCTGGCCGTTTAATAAACCCGGTGTACCAAGCATTCGGATGATTCATAACCATTTTATGGTCTTCCCTAAAACCTGGTTACGCAATGCAGAGTTGGCTGACCCCAACGATCCTAACCTCACCGACAGCGGACACCACGGCCTCTTCTCCGATGAACTCTCCTATGTGTATCGCCGCTTTATGGAGGTACTCGATCTTAAGATTCTCAAACCCATTGATCCCGATAAAACAAAAATCAGCCTCACCGGTTATCCCCAGGGTCTACCAAGCTGGGAGGTCACAGGCGGTACCAATATGCTGCGTGAGCCGCGATTTTGGCATGAATATGATGAAATCCTCAAAGGATTCCTCGATTTTTATCGTACCTTCTTCCTTCAGGTCTCCACCAGGCAGGGTGATATCCCAGAAGATGCCTATTTTCCAAAGCAGGTGGAAAATGTGCTGCTCTTTAACAACTGTTTTTTCAGTGCGGCTAAAAAAGTACGCCAA
>JBQGBW010000024.1:0-49844 GCA_052043475.1 Magnetococcales bacterium HHB-1 | reverse complement strand
AATCGACTTTCGGGAATTATCCCCAGAACCTGCGTACGGAATATGTGCGCCCAACTCCGTTCCAACTCGTCCTGGTGCTTCTTTGGCATCCAAAAGTGCGATTCCTCCATACTGATCTGTGGGTCCATCGGTCGAAACATTATTCCAGATCCATTTGATATGATTTAATATTTAGTGCAAAACTATATCATAACCCTATCATCCTGGCACTGCACCACGTTCCTTAAATCAAGACTTTTTGCGGGAGACTCAAGTTTATTGGGCTTTTTTTTAGTACGTCAGGCATGGCACGAAGTGCCATTGGTGCTTTTTCCTGCTAAGCAAACCGGGAAGCAACTTGAAGGTGAAAGTCTTTTACGGGGTCTGGCGACAGGAGCCTTTAGCTGAACAGTTAAGGGTGCTTGTCGTGAGGTAGAATTTGAAGGAAGTTGTAAGCAAGATCTTGGTTTGACGATACTCAATCTAGGACGATCGTTGTTTCTATGCATAGTGTGTCCACATACGAATAATCTTAACTATTTTCTGTTCATCAAGGATCTGGTAAACAATCCTATGCTGGATGTTGATTCTTCTGGAGTATGCTCCAGATAGATCTCCAACAAGCTTTCCAAAGCGAGGGGGTGTTTGATACGGATCTTTACGTAACAGATCCAATAGCCTTTTTGCTTTAGGTTTTAGACCGCTTGCAGCAAGTTTTTTTGCATCTTTTTGGGCTGTCTTAGTAAACACAAGCTGCCATTTCACCATGCCAGATCCTTCTCTTTGATGCATGCTTCCTCAGAAGTTGCTATACCTTCTTGAATTGAATCACGCATGCCAGGAATTGACAGCAGAGAGAGTGTCTCCTGAATAGAGAACCAATCTTCTTCAGGAATTAAAACCGCGCTGTTTTTTCCGCCAGTAATCAGCACGGGTTCGTGGGACTCTGTCATCTCTTCAATGAGATGATAAAGTTTTTTTTCGGCATCATTTACAGATAAATGGTTCATGACGTGGTCTCTATTGCCTGACAGACTTTTATTGGCTGGACAATTTAGAATAGATTCTTTGATGTAATAAGAAAAAAAGCCCGATTAAGTTCTTAGTCGGGCTTTTTAATGCGTATGAACTGTCATCAGTCGAGTTCAAACTCATTTTTATAATCTTTGGCTAAAGAGGAATCCTGATCCTCTTTACGTAAGAAACAGTTACCCACAGCTAAAGCTTCAATACCCGTGCCCATAAAGCAGTGAAATGCATCTTCTGGAGAGCCCACAATGGGCTCGCCGCGTACATTAAAGCTGGTATTGACAATCACCGGACAGCCGGTCTTCGCTTTAAAACGGCTGATCAGTTGATGATAGCGGGGATTGGTCTCTTTGTGGACGGTCTGAATACGGGCGGAGTAGTCCACATGGGTGATCGCTGGAATTTCGGAACGCGGCACATTTAGCTTTTCGATCCCAAAGAGTTTTTCTTCCTCTTCAGTCATCTTACGGCGTTTCTCTGGACGCACCGAATCGACCAGCAGCATATAGGGGCTGTCATCATCGAGCATAAACCACTCCCCCACATCTTCACGCAATACGGAAGGGGCGAAGGGGCGGAAGGACTCTCGATATTTAACCTTAAGATTGAGTACCTTCTGCATGGTGGGAGAGCGGGCGTCACCAACAATGGTTCGGGCACCTAATGCTCGGGGCCCAAATTCCATTCTTCCTTGGAACCATCCTAAGGCTTTTTCACTCTTAACCGCATCCACGCAAGCTTCGATGAGTGCATCATCATCGAGTACTTCAAATTTGGCACCCGCCGCAGTTAATCGGCGTTCAATCTCTTCTTGTTCAAAGATGGGGCCAAGATAGGCACCTTTCATTGCATCATGGATACCATCCGCCTTTTTACGTGGCTGGCCTAAGTGCCAGAAGTAGGCGGCGGTGGCCGCGCCTAATGCCCCTCCGGCATCACCGGAGGCGGGTTGAATCCAGAGCCTTTCAAAATATTTATCCCGTAGGATCTTACCGTTGGCCACACAGTTTAAGGCGACACCACCGGCTAAACAGAGATTTTTGATGCCGTACTCTTTGGATAGCGCGCGGGTCATTTTAAGCACCACCTCTTCGATGACAACCTGTACGGAAGCGGCCATATCCATCTCTTTCTGGGTGACTTCCATCTCTGGTGTACGGGGTGGACCGCCGAAAAGTTGATTAAACTTCTCGTTGGTCATGGTCAAACCTGTACAGTAGTCAAAGTAGTCCATATTGAGACGGTAGGAGCCATCCTCTTTGACATCAAGGAGGTGTTTGTAGATGAGATCAACATATTTGGGCTCACCGTAGGGGGCTAAACCCATGACCTTATATTCACCGGAGTTGACACGAAAGCCGGTATAGTAGGTAATCGCGGAGTAGAGCAGTCCTAAAGAGTGGGGAAAGTGGATCTCTTTCACCATTTTTAGTTCATTTCCACGCCCAATACCCACCGAGGTGGTTGCCCATTCACCGACGCCATCCATGGTGAGAACCACCGCTTCTTCGAAGGGAGAGGGGAAGAATGCACTGGCGGCATGGCTTTGATGGTGCTCTGAGAAGAGCAGTTCTCTGTTCTCAAACTGAGGATCAATGGCGATGAGTTCATCCATCAGGAGCTTTTTCTGGAACAGTTTTTCTTTAATCCAGACCAGCATGGCCATGCGAAAGGATTTAAATCCCTTAGGCGCAAAGGCCAGATAGGTTTCTAAGAGACGTTCAAATTTGAGGAACGGTTTATCGTAGAAGACCACATGATCGATCTCATGGAGTGCGATGCCATCGGCTTTTAAGCAGTATTCTATGGCATGGATTGGAAAGCTGGGATCATGTTTTTTACGGGTAAATCGCTCTTCTTGTGCGGCCGCGATGATTTCGCCATTGCGGATCAAGGCGGCTGCACTGTCGTGGTAGTAGGCGGATATGCCAAGAATGCGCATTCTTAGTGCCTTTTAGAAGAGGGTATAGATGAAGGGAGCCACAGCAGGGGAGGTGAACATAATCAGGCTACCCAGAAGGACCATCATAATTAGAATAGGTACCAGCCAGTATTTTTTGCGCACCTGCATGAATTGCCAGAGTTCGGAGAGAAAAGACATGATAAACTCCCTATTATAGATGGTTTAGAATCCGATTTAAAACAATATATCTTTGATCAAGGGGTGCTTTAATAAGATCGCACGGGATCAAAATTTAAAATTGGTTTTTCATGGTTTCGGGGGCGGGCCCTGGATCTTCGCGATCAACCCAGTAGCTTTTTATTTTTTTATCAAACTTCAACCGCAGGCTATCCGAGCCCATGAGGCGTTTGAGTAGACCAATCGGTGTAATGAGTATAAAAAACATGATCCCCATAATCAGCGGCGTCATAATGGTGTGGAGTAGCAGGCCAAAGCGGGTCCAGAGTTTATTGAGCGGTGCTAAGGCTTTGGCATAAAAGTGTGCCAGCAGGAAAAAAATGGCGGCAACAATATAGGCCCAGAGCATGGGGGGGTCGCCGGAGAGCAGGGGCCAACTGCCAACAATGGCGAAAACAACAGTAAAAACAAAACCGAAAGATCGATCCGATGGCGGTTTGAGTGCTTCAGCACGTACCCCTTCCACAGCCATGAATTTTTTCCTCTTGAGCAATTTTGAATGAGAAATAGATGTAAGAGAATGATATCCGTTTAAAAATGGAATAAGCAATTTAAAAAATTATTGGGATAGATAAGGTGGACTATCTTTTCTGTTAAGTTTATGCGAAATTATTGAACTCCTTCTTTAAAAAAAGTAGCGCAAAAGAATTTTTCAGAGGTTTTTTTGATTATGAATGCATTTCTTGAGCGTCTTGGTCAGTTTGTACCGGTTTCTAAGTTACAGCGTGTTGCACTGGATACGATCCAGGTCAATGTAGGATTACGATGTAATCTGGCCTGCCAGCACTGTCATGTGGCCGCTTCACCGAAGCGTCAGGAGATGATGGCTCCAGAGACGTTTCAGAAGATTGTTCAACTTGTTCGTGATGCCAACTGTCGGCTTGTGGATATTACCGGGGGTGCACCGGAGCTTAATGATTACCTACCTGAATTTATCAGAGCGCTAAAGAGGGAGCGTGTGACCATTCAGGTACGGACCAATCTGGTGATCTATACGGAGCCTGGTTGGGCAGATTTTGCCAATTTTCTAAAAGCGCATCAGGTGCATCTGGTGGGCTCACTTCCCTGTTATTTAGAGGAGAATGTGGATGCGCAAAGAGGCGATGGTGTCTTTAATCGCTCCATTGAAGCGATTCAGATGTTGAATCGTCTGGGGTATGGCGTGCATTCTGCGCTTCCTCTTAATCTGGTTTATAATCCTCGTGGGCCATCGCTTCCCCCTCCTCAATGCAAGCTTGAGGCCGATTATAAAAGAGAGCTGAAAAAACGGTTTGGTATCGCGTTTACCACCCTTTTAACCTTGATTAATATGCCGATTGGCCGGTTTCAGAGTGATCTGCAAAGACAAGGAGAAGCGAAAAATTATCATCAGTTGCTCTATCAGGCGTTTAATCCTGATACAGTGAAACGTCTGATGTGTCTCAATCAGGTGACCATTGCCTGGGATGGAACGATCTATGATTGTGATTTTAACCTGGCTTTGGGACACCCCAACCCGATGATCGATCATATCCGCCATTGTAGCGCAGAGAACCTTTCAGGAACACCCATTTTTACTGATAATCACTGCTTAGGGTGTACTGCAGGAAGTGGCTCCTCCTGTGGGGGGGCGTTGACTTCATGAATTAAAAATCCTGTTTGGCATATTGATCTCTTTTCTGTACAATGGTCTATAGCTATTTTTACCGCTTTAGGATGATCTTTCCATGAGTGAACAGACGATAAAAACAGATCTCTGTATCATCGGTGCCGGTTCAGGCGGCTTATCGGTGGCCGCAGGTGCCAGTCAGATGGGTGCGGATACCGTACTCATTGAACGTCATAAGATGGGTGGAGACTGTCTTAATACCGGTTGTGTTCCCTCAAAAGCGTTGCTTGCTTCAGCGCATGCTGTCTATGCCGCAACACAATCAGAAAAATTGGGGGTCTCTTTTGAGCCTGCAAAAATGGATATGCAGGCCGTACATGATCATATTCATGGAGTAATCCAAGGGATTGAGCCACACGACTCTCAGGAGCGCTTTGAAAAACTGGGTGTTCATGTGATTCGAGAAGAAGCGCATTTTGTAAGTCCAGATGAAGTGGTGGCAGGGGATCACCGTATTCATGCACGGCGTTTTATTATTGCGACAGGATCACGACCACGGATTCCTCCGATCCCTGGCATCGATACCGTCCCGTTTTTTACCAACGAAAGTATCTTTGAGAATACAACATTACCTGAACATCTGATTGTCATTGGTGGCGGACCGATCGGTTTGGAGATGGCTCAGGCTTATCATCGGTTGGGGGCGCGTGTGACGGTGTTGGAGCACTCAGAGATTCTGCCTAAGGAAGATCCCGATCTGGTCCAGGTGGTGTTAAAGCAATTCACTGAAAAAGAGGGGCTGGATGTTAAAGTGGGTCTGAATCCTCTTAAGGTGAGTCAAACTGCGAACGGTGGTCTTGTTGTCACGGTTGAAGATCAGGGTGAAACAGTTAAGATTCCGGGTTCACATCTGTTATTGGCCACGGGACGTCAACCCAACTTAGAGACCTTAAATCTAAAGCAGGCCAACATTGTCTATGGGCCTCAAGGGATTGCGGTGGATCAACGTTTAAGAACCAGCAACCGGAAGGTCTTTGCGATTGGTGATGTCTCCAGCATGTATCAGTTTACCCATATGGCAGGCTACCAGGCGGGGATTGTGATCCGTAATGCCCTGTTTCGTCTTCCCGCTAAGGTTGATTATCGTGCGGTTCCTTGGGTTACCTATACCGATCCAGAACTGGCCAATGTGGGGTTGAATGAACGCCAGGCCAAAACAGAAGGGATCTCTTATAATGTCTATCAGAAAAACTTTGCTGAAAATGATCGTTCCAGGGCAGAACGGACGACGCAAGGCTTTGTTAAGGTATTAACGAGCAAAAAAGGGGTGATTCTTGGTGCATCGATTGTGGGCACTCATGCAGGGGAGTTACTGCAACCTTGGATTCTAGCGATTCAGCAGAAGATGAAGATTGGTAAGATGGCCACCTTTATTGCGCCTTATCCCACCCGTTCAGAGATTAATAAAGCGGTTGCCGGCAGCTATTTTACACCATCACTCTTTAGTAAGAAGACCCAACGTCTGGTCCGTTTTTTAAGTCGTTTTGGCTAAAACTTTATGCATGTTCTGCAATCATCAGCCTGTAAGGGCTTGAATCGAATGGCCGTGCTGTCAACTGTTGTTTTAAGACTATGGAAAGAATCAACCTTTTTTCTCTCTTAAATGCACTCTCCACTGCAATGGATTTGGTAAATTCCCGTTTGGAGAATCATCACCATATGGTGGCGCTTCTGAGTTTGGATATTGCACAGCGTATGCAGCGTGATAAACTGGAAGTGCAACAGATCTTTATGGCAGCAATGCTCCATGATATGGGGGCTGTGGGACTCTCTGAGCGTTTTGATCTGCTCACTTTTGAGGCCAAGGCACCTCATGTGCATGGCCTTCTGGGTGCATCGTTGCTGGAGATGCATACGGTCTTCAAGCCACTTAAAAATCTGGTTAAATTTCACCATGTCTCCTGGCGTCATGGTAGGGGGGAGCGATTCCGTGGTGAGGCGGTTCCTAAGGGGGCTCATATTATCCATCTGGCAGATCGTATTGCGATCTCCTTAGAGCGTGAACAACCTGTGGCGCAGCAGAAAAAAGAGATTCTTGCAACGGTACAGCAGCATTCAGGTCAGATGTTCTGGCCGGAAGCGGTGCAGGCGGCAGAGCCTCTGTTTGAGGACGAGGATCTTTGGAATCATCTGATCTCACCAGAGATTGCTCAGCATCTGGCCAACGTTTCGCCTCTACCCTCCTTGGAACTCTCTTTAGCCGATCTTTTGGATCTATCGCGCTTTTTTTCCACCATCATTGATGCCCGTTCTCCAGCAACCACAACACACTCCAGTGGTGTGGGCTTGGTGGCTTTTCATCTGGCCAAAAAGATGGATCTCTCACCTGATGATTGTATGCGGGTTGAAATTGCTGGACATCTGCACAGTATCGGGCAGTTGGCGATTCCTGAAGCTGTTTTAGAGGAGCAGGCGACCATGGCCAAAGAGAATCCGCAAGTAATCAAAACATTGAGTAAATATACGAAAAAGGTGTTCTCCAGGGTTCAGGAGCTTGGCCATATTGTCTCTTGGGCGGCTTGCAATGATCCGAGACAATCTCAACAGGGGTGTTCCGGCGAATCGATGGGAACACGGATTGTTGCCGTTGCTGAGGCATTTACCACATTGACTGAAGCAAAACCGTTCCGTCGCGCAATGCCAAAAAACCGTTGTGAACGCCTGTTAAAAACGATGGTCGCAGGCAAGGATCTGGA
Source organism: Magnetococcales bacterium HHB-1 (assembly GCA_052043475.1). Classification (GTDB taxonomy): domain Bacteria; phylum Pseudomonadota; class Magnetococcia; order Magnetococcales; family JBQGBW01; genus JBQGBW01. The sequence goes on along the minus strand of JBQGBW010000024.1, from coordinate 42,352 downwards.
TGCGCAGATTACCGATGTGCTCTTACAACATTATGATGAACTGGATACGTTACGCGCTCAGGCACAAAAGCAAACACGCCACCGTCTGTGTGATTTCTGGAGACACTCAAAGTCGGAGTGATCTTAAAAGGCGTGTATCGATTTAGGGCTCTGTTCTAAAAATTGATCAATCTAAGATAAGGATAAAGGTTATGAGCGCGCTTCTTTCCGATGCTACACGGCAGTTGCATCAGGCGATGGAACATTTTGATGTCTCCGATGATACTGCAGAACGGCTGAAAATGCCTAAATCGAGTCTTATTGTCCGCATTCCTGTCCGCATGGATGATGGTTCTTTAAAAGTATTTACCGGATATCGGGTGCGCTTCGATGATACCCGTGGTCCCACCAAAGGCGGTATCCGTTTTCATCCCGATGTTACGCTGGATGAGGTGCAATCTTTGGCGTTTTGGATGACTTTTAAATGTGCAGTGATGAATCTTCCTTATGGGGGCGGGAAGGGGGGGGTGACGGTCTCACCTAAGGAACTCTCCAGAGCCGAACTGGAAAGACTCTCCCGTGGCTATATTAATGCCATCGCAGATTTTATTGGACCCGATATAGATGTGCCCGCACCGGATGTCTATACCAATCAGATGATCATGGGCTGGATGATGGATCAATACAATATCATCCAGAGAAAGATCTCTCCGGCGGTCATTACAGGAAAACCGTTAGCAATGGGAGGGAGCCAGGGACGGGATAGTGCCACGGCTATGGGGGCTTTTTTTGTCATTCAAACCCTGCTGCCTAAACTGGTGGAGAAACCGCCTGAAGAGACCACGGTTGCGATACAGGGGTTTGGTAATGCGGGCTCTATTGTGGCGGAGTTAATGTATAATGCGGGCTACCGCATTGTGGCAATCAGTGACTCTAAGGGTGGCATCTTTACCAATGAAGGCCTGAGGGTGCCGGATATCCGTCGTGAAAAAGAGCAGAGTCGGGCACTAAAAGCGGTCTACTGTGAGGGCTCTGTCTGTACGGTTGTACCCCATAAAACATTGACGAATGAAGAACTTCTGCAACTGGATGTCGATGTGCTGCTACCGGCGGCACTGGAGAATCAGATTACCGAGAAGAATGCTGATAAGATTCAGGCAAAAACAATCTTTGAACTGGCCAATGGACCGGTGACCTTTGATGGTGAGGCGATTCTCAATAAAAAAGGGATTGTGGTGATTCCTGATATTCTGGTGAATGCCGGTGGCGTGACTGTGAGCTATTTTGAGTGGGTACAGAATCGCCAGGGGTTCTATTGGGATCTGGAGGAGATTAATCAGCGTCTTGAGAAACGCATGATTTTAGAGACCAAGAATATCTGGAAGATTGTTGAGGAGAAAAAGATCTCCCCCAGAACCGCTGCGTATGTGCATGCGCTCTCAAGGATCAGTGAATCGATGGATGCACGGGGTACGAAAAAGTTTTTCCAACACCAGAGATAGACGATTATCTGGTGTTTATATTTGATGAAAAAAGAGGCACGATCCTTATCATATTTGGATCTGTGCCTCTTTCATTTTTTTATTGCTTTTGTTGAATCACCGTATACCGCATTTAAGCACGTCCTGAACGGTCGAGATAGCGTTTTGTGCCTCTTAAGAGGGCTTCTGCGAGATTATTCTGGTATCCTGAGCGGCGGAGTTGGCGCTCCTCATAGGGATTGGTCAGAAAAGCCATCTCCACCAAAACAGAGGGCATATCCGGTGCTTTGAGGACAGCAAAGCGGGCCTGTTTAACGCGGTTAAAGTGGATCTTTAAACGGTTGACCTTACGGAGTGCCGAGAGCAAACTCTCCCCATAAGCCAGTGCCCGATTGATCGAATCCCTCTGGGAGAGATCCATCAAAATACCGGCAACTTCGGGGTCTAACACCTGGCTGAGATTAATACCGCCAATCAGATCCGCACTGTTCTCTCGACGGGCTAACTCTTTGATGGCGCGATTCGGTGAGGGTTTGCCATGCTCAGATAAGCAGTAGACTGAGGTGCCGCGTGCAGAACGGTCACGAAAAGCATCGGCATGCAGACTGATAAAAAGATCGGGGCTATGACGTCTTGCAATCGCGACCCTTTTGCGGAGGGAGACAAAATAGTCACCATTGCGGGTAAGGTGGGCATTCATCCCTGGGGTACGATTGATACGGGCTTGTAAACGTCGGGCAACTGCTAAAGCGACATCTTTCTCTTTGGTGCCGTTTTGGCCAATCGCGCCTGGGTCTTCTCCCCCATGACCTGGGTCAATCACGATTACTGAATTACGATGGTTGCGCGCCGTATAGGAAGGGGAGGCCATCTTCTGCTTCTGATAGAGATCCAACACCAGGCGAGGACCGCGCTTGGCTGTGGCTTGAAGCATAAAATCTTTTGGTTTAACCTTTTGACCAGCCATATTCAGCGTGAACACAATCCGGGTCATGCCTTGACCTGTACGTCCTAAACGGAGGCTATGGATCACGGGATCTCTAAAATTGAGTCGTGATCTGGCACAAGCCAGAGTTGAATCTTTAATATCCAGAACAATGCGATCTGGATGACGGAGCGTGAACACAGTATACTTGACCACACGATCCAAATCGAAGACCACACGGGTGTGATCTGGTGCAGTCCAGATTCTTACATCGGTAATTCGACCTTGACGTGAAATAAGTGCCTGAACAGGGCCAGGAGTAAGGATTCCGCCGGCTGCTGCTGCCATAGACTTCATAAAAATACGACGATCCATCCTAAACCTCTCTATTCACTTAAAATCTATTTCCAGGAGTATCTTTACTCCTGATGGGTGCTTAATAATAAAGCGCTCGCTTAAACTGGAGGAGACTTATGTCGCAGTCCCAGACGCTTGATCGCTCAGAAATTGAAAAATTTAGCGAAATGGCCCACGAATGGTGGGATCCCTTGGGCAAATTTAAGCCCCTTCATCAGATCAACCCGTTAAGGGTTGACTATATTGTGACGCATCTGATGGATGATCCAACCGCCGATCTTTCAGGAAAAAAAATTCTCGATGTCGGATGCGGTGGCGGTCTTCTCGCTGAAGCCATGAGTGAACGCCAAGCGTCGGTCATGGCCATTGATGCTTCAGAGAATACAATCAACATTGCTAAAGCACATCAGCAAGAGAGTGGTTCTGACGTTGATTATCGTCAGGTGACCGTTGAAACATTGATTCCAGAGCATCAACAGCACTTTGATGCGGTGTTGGTGATGGAACTTCTGGAGCATGTAGCCAATCCAGAAATGTTTATCAATGACTGTCTGAAACTGGTTAAACCGGGTGGCCAACTCTTTTTTTCTACGTTAAACCGTACCATCGAATCCTGGTTATTGGCGATTGTGATGGCAGAGTATGTGCTTAACTGGCTTCCCCGTGGTACGCATCAATATAATAAATTTATTAAACCTTCAGAGATTAGCCGCTGGTTGCGTCAACGAGATATTCTGGTGAAAGATATCTCTGGCATTCGTTATAATCCTTTTTATGATGAGTGGACGATTAAAAAGAATGCGAGTGTCAACTATATTGGCTGTGCAGCGCTCTAATTGTTGGTTTTAGGTGTCTCTTCTGTTTTAATAAACCGATGGCGGCTGAGTATGCCTCCCTGACGGCTGAAGATAACCAACTCCTGGGTATTTTCAGCAACGTTAAGCAGTACCGCCGAACCGCGCTCTAAAGGGGTGATTGAGGTCACCTCACCTTGAAGTTCGGCGGGGCGATCAAGCGGACTGGTCAGGGTTCCTTTTTCCGCTTTAGAGGCGGCTGAATATTTATCGGCCATTTTATAAAACAGCGTGGCGAATCCCACAAGAATCATGATGCCCATGATAACAACGCTTGCTTTTAAAATTTTCATGGCGTATCCGTCCCTGGCTTCCCTCAAGCGAAGGTTCTTCTTATACAGAAGATCGTGATAATTAATCTTATCCGGCTGATATTAAAATGATGTTTATTGAATATCCGTCGGTGTTATCAGATAAAAAGCAATATGAATGCCAGTGCTCTGGAAAAAAGAATTATTATTACAGAAGAGCTTGCAGATGTGCGCTTAGATCGCGCTTTAAGCTTACTTTGTGGGGATTTAAGCCGAGCTGCATTGCAACGCCTTATCCGTGAACACTGTGTGACTCAAGGTGGCCAGGTTGTGTCATCAATCCGACAGCGTGTCAAAGCTGGAGAATGTTTTTGCTTGATTGTGCCTGAGCCAGAGCCAAGTTACTTACAGCCAGAGCTTGTTGAATTTGGAGTTGTCTATGAAGATCAAGAGATTATCGTTGTCAATAAACCGACAGGGCTGTGTGTTCATCCGGGGGCGGGGATAAAAACAGGGACACTGGTGCATGGCCTTCTTAATCATTGTGATGATCTTTCAGGCATTGGTGGGGAGATTCGGCCAGGTATTGTGCATCGGTTGGATAAGGAGACCAGTGGTCTGTTGGTGGTGGCGAAAAATGATCATAGCCACCGTCATCTGGCAGAACAGTTTAAAGCGCATACCGCCTCACGGCGTTATCTGGCGGTGGTGCATGGTGTCCCTAATCCCGCTTGTGGTGTGATCACCCAGCCGATTGGGCGTGATCCACGAAATCGTATTAGAATGGCGGTGGTGGCTGGCGGTCGCCATGCAGTGACGCATTATAAGGTGTTACAGCGTTTCTCAAAACATTTCTCTCTGATACGCTGTCATCTTAAGACCGGTAGAACGCATCAGATCCGTGTGCACATGAAGACTTTAGGGCATGCGTTGGTGGGCGATCTGGTGTATGGTCGGAAATTTGTCGCCCCTAAAAAGTGGTCGCAAGTGGATCAAGATTTTTTTCAGTCGTTTACCCATCAGGCGTTGCATGCTTTTCAGTTGGAGATTACCCATCCAACAAGAGAGAAGCGGATGCGCTTTAAAGCGGTGCCACCAGAGGATTTTCAGCAGTTGGTTGATCTGCTCATGCGTTATTATAATGATGCATAAACGTGTCTCTTAAATGCAAAAAAAAAGCATGCCCTTTATAAGGGCATGCTTTTTTAATGATCCAAAATAGGTAAACAGTCAGTATCTTACTGCTGATTGACATTCACCGTATTATTGTTACCAATGGTGTCGGTGGAGACCAAATTTTGGTTGCTCATTTGGGAGATGTTGAGCAGATTGTTGTTACCGGTTTGGGTGGCGTGGATGCGATTGTATTCGCCTTCCATGTGGATGTTGCCGGTGTTCTCATTACCGGTTTGGGTCAGATCGTCGAGATCATTCTCATTACCGATAATATTCACATTAGCCAGGTTGGCTTCGCCGGTTTGAATGATGTCAGCATTATTTTCATCACCAGTGACGGTCATGTTGGCGGTGTTGGCATTACCCGACTGTTTGATATCGGAGTTGTGGTTGCCTGTGCCGGTCACGCTCATGTTGGCGAGGTTGTCGGTACCGCTTTGGATCACGTTATGATTATGTTCACCAGAGTTAGCGGTGCCATCCATGGTGACATTCGCGGTGTTGCCTTCACCAGTCTGTTCGACGTTCACAGAGTTATCATCACCGGTTTGGGTGATGTTGGCTTCGTTGGAGGTGCCATCTTGCATCACAGCAGCGTCGTTGCCATTACCTGTTTGGTTGATATTAATCAGGTTGAGCTCGCCTTGTTGCAGGATGGTGGCTTCGTTATTGTCAGCAACTGCGGGGCCTGCAATGGTCAGGGCGAAGGCAACCGCAGCAATTTTCATGGATACGCTTTTCATGCGCTTAATTCCCTTGTGGATGATTAAATTTAATCTATATAAAAAGAAGATGATCAGGAGCATGATTGCTCACACTCCATTTTTTAACGCCTAGTCTATTAATCTAGGCAGTCTATCATGTTTTTTATAAAAAGGCAATAAAAAATGAAAAATGAGTTAGGTCTATGTTTTTCTTGACTATTTCTTACTTGTGTCTGAAATTGGCAAGCTGTTTTTATATTTTGACAGTGATTCCTGCGCGTGTTTTTAACGTACGCAAAAAAATAACATGCTTTTCTATCGGTTGAAAAGGTGAAAAGCGACAGGAGAATATTTATAAAATTTATTGATATGCGAAATAAAGAACATTATTATTAACAAAAAGCGGTTTGTTTTACAATGCAATATGGTTTGTTCTATCATTTATTGTTGCCGTTGTGGTTTCTTGTGATCTATTAGAACGTTTTGTATCTTAGGTCATCTGAAAGGTGTGTAAAGTTGATGGTACGATTGTTCTGTTTTTTTGATTTCACGCTTCCATTTTAATATCTGGAAGCGTGAAACTTTTTATTTGATCAGGCCGCTTTAGGAATGAGTAGTTTCTTCAGATCTTCTTCGGCATTGCCGGTGAGTTGGATATTGAATGTTTCGACCAGGAAGTTAAGAATATCTTCGTTGACAAATTGCGGTGGTTTGGGGCCAAGATAGATATTTTTAATACCCAGGCTTAAAAGGGCCAGCAGAATAATTACCGCTTTTTGCTCCAGCCAGCTTAAGACAATGGCGACTGGCAGATCATGGATGGTGACATTGAGTGCACCGGCCAGTGCAAGGGCGATATGCACCGCACCATTGGAGTCATTACACTGTCCAAGATCGAGGAAACGAGGAATCTCTGTGCCAGGAACGGTACCAAAGTCGAGGTGGTTAAAGCGAAACTTACCGCAACTGGAGGTGATGATAATACAATCCTCAGGGAGTGCTTCTGCCATTTCACGATAGTATTCACCACCCGATCCAGGGGCATCACAGCCAGCGATCACAAAGAACTGGCGAATTTTTTTCGCTTGCACCGCCTCAAGAATCTGGGGTGCCAGTGTGAGTACGGTCTCATAATGGTGGCCGGTGGTTAACGTGGTTTGATCCTCAAAACCGGTGACCTCAGGCAGAGCGAGGGTCTGTTGAATCAGCGGTTCAAAGTCGTTATTCTCAATCTGTTTGATCCCTTCGGTGCCGGTCATCTTATAGCCATAGAGCCGATCACTATAAGTGGCACTTTTCTTTAATGGCGCAATACAGTTGGTATTGACCACCATGGTGCCAGACCAACGTTGAAACAGTTCATTTTGATCATGCCAGGCGCCACCAATATTGCCTTTTAGGTGGGGATATTTGCGTAGTTCGGGGTAGGCATGGGCAGGCAGCATTTCAGAGTGGGTATAGACATTGACGCCCCGATCTTTACTGGCCTCAAGCAGATCTTTGAGCATGGAGAGATTATGGCCTGAAACTAAGATCGCATGTCCTTCAGCCCGGTTTTGTGCCACACTCACCGGTGTGGGTACTCCCAATGCATTGGTGTGGGCGCCACTGAGCAGATCCATCACCTTAACGCCGGCGGAGCCCACTTTCATCAGTTGGGCGATATGCTGATCAAAGTTAAAATTGACGTTGGTCATGGTGAAATAGAGTGTCTCATTGATGACATCATCCACTTCTAAGGTATCTGCACCCAACTCCCGTGCATGTTCACGGTAAGCGGCCAGCCCTTTGAGTCCAAAGATCATGATATCTTGCAGGCGGGCAAGATTTTTATCTTTACCACAGGTTCCCAGATCCTGATCTTTTGCACCACAGCCATCGGGTGCGCTCATGGAACACTGGTAGCAGAACATTTGATTTTCTTGAGTCATGGAATGAAGTTCCTTATTTTATAGCGTGTTGTTTGTTTATAAAAACGATATGATTTTCTTAAAAAGAGGGCTTCATCTTAGAAGATGGGCTTTTATCGCGCCTTGATCTGAATCAAGTGCGCGCTCTTTTTTTGCTTTTTTTTGATAAGATAATGTTATAAAAGGAGAAAAATATGGCTGTTCTGATTGAATTTTCAATGACCCCCTTAGATAAAGGCGAGAGTGTCAGTACCTATGTGGCGCGCTCGTTGGATATTATCGATAAAAGCGGCTTACCCTATAAGTTAGGTCCCATGGGTACTTGTGTTGAGGGCGAGTGGGATGAGGTGATGGCGGTGGTCAAATCGTGTTATGACCGTATGCAAGAAGATTGTAAGCGAATTTCTGTACAGATAAAAGCGGATTGTCGCAAGGGTAAGAGCGGACGCTTAAGCGGGAAGATCGCCAGTGTTGAGGGAAAACTGGGGCGTGAGATCAAGAAGTAGTTTAAATGGTGTCGGTTTTTAAGGTTCAGGGAGCACTTCCATGCGTTCCATATCCGCCAGTTGCACTTCACGATCATCGATTGTTTTAAAGGAGCGGTGGTGGATATGGCCTTTTTTAGCGGTGTAGGTGGTGGTATTGCCGGATTGAATATGGATCACCTTCACCTGAACCTGACGGTTATAGTCAATCCAATGGCTGACCACTGCCCAACCCACCGAGAGCACAATGATGCCGATTACCAGATAGGTGATCTGGAGTAGTGATCCGGATTGTTCTTCTGAGTGGGTTGTGTGTGGACTGGGCTCGCGGCGACTGTTGCTGACACGGCTATAGAAGAGTGCAGCGATGATAATTAAAATGAGCAGAAGATATTTCATGATCGATTCCAGAGCAGATGAATTGTTGTATTCACCATATGTAAATTATTGAATAAATGTTTGGTAGATCTTCTCTAAAGAGTCAAAATGGTTTCGGTTGACACGGTTTAACTCAATTTTAGCAGAGAAAAGCATCTCTAACAGGGATATAAGCTGCACAACCGCTAAGGAATCGAGAACGCCGCCGCTGACCAGATGGTCATAGTCGGGATCGGTGACCTGGGGGCTCAGTTCCTGAATGAGCTTTTGCATCAGTATGGTGTAGTGTTGTTTGGTGCCATCCCAGGGGCTTTTAAAGGGTTCACGCTGCTCTGCTTCACCATTGATATAGCCAAACTGATGCTCAAAGAGTCGCAGATAGATATCACGGAAGCGAGGATCTAAGTGGGTATTATCAAAGAGCATCGCTTTTGGAATGAGACCATCGCTACCAATTAAAGGGGTGCAGACATCGATGAAAGGGAGGTTCATGCGCTCACAGAGCAGGGCCATCTTATGATAGAACGTTTTTTGTAGGTGGTAGCGCAGTTGCGGAGGGCCGACAACCGGCCACTCGGCGGGATCATGATCTAAGGCGAAGGGGGCTGTGGGTATGCCGGTGAGAAAACCGATTGGGCAGGGCGATTTTTGTTGCAGCGTCGTAAATAACTGCTGATAGCCTGTAATCGATTGACGGATACGGTGATAGGGATCTTTGGCGCGGGCAAAGGTGGTGCGGCATTCGGGTTCGCCAGCCTGAATGAGGAGGATATCCTCTTTGGGTAGTGTGCTGATAATGGCTAAGAGTTGAGGGAGTGCTTTAGGCCAGTTATCTGCCCAGAGTGTGCCGACCCAGTAGGCTTGGATATATTTATAGACATTATAGTGGGTATTATGATCTTTCCAGAAGATTCTTACATGGCTGTCACCAACGATATGGATGGTGCGGTGTTGTACTTTTAAAAAGGCATCACGGTTGGCATGACGGGCAATTTTACCGCTGGAGGTTTTCTTAAGCCACATATTAGGTACGATGGCGGTCTGTACCTGAATGTCAAATTGTCCTTTGAGGCGGTGAGAAATTTCCTTTTGTAGTTGTTGTTTGTTTTGGTTTGGCAGGGGTCTGTTGCCTTCACAAAGGATGAGAATCTGCTCGGTTTGGCTCTCTTGATCGATTACACCGGATGCGGAGACGCGGCCTTTGTGGATATCTGGATATTGATTCACCACCGCTTCGAGATCTTGGGGATAGATATTTTTTCCGTGATGGATAATCAGATCTTTGATCCTTCCTCTGATGTAGAGTTGATTTTCTTGGATAAATCCAAGATCACCAGTGGGAAACCAGCCATCTTCTCTTGGGGGATGACTGTGAAGATAGTGATCAATGGTGCAGGGGCTTTTTAGGAGAATCTCACCAATCTGATCTTCTGGGTTTTGATATTCAATCTTCACTTTAACCTGTGGCAGAATCTCGCCACAGGAGAAGAGCAGTATATGCTCCTGGTCATCGGATGGAATCGGTTGAGAGGGATCAAAGTTGGGATCAATTTTAATCTGGCGTTGATCAAGGGCCTTACGCTGTAGACGCAGTGCTTTTGGGGGCTCACCAATTGTGCTTTGACTTACGGCAAACACATTTTCTGCCAGAGCATAGCTAATCGCCAGTTGATGGGGCTGAATGGTGTGGTGTGTGGAGAACTTTTGCAGTGCCTGATAGGAGACTGGTTCGGCGCAGTTGATAAACGCTCTGATGGAGGAGAGATCAAAGTGATTTTTTGCCTTACAGAGAAAAGAGAAAGCAAAATTAGGTTGCCAACAGAGGGTGGCCTTGCTTTTTGCTATGGCTTCTAGAAGCAGCGAGGGATTGGCGGCCCACTCAAAGGTATCGATGTAGGTTACAGGAATGCCTTTGAAGAGCGGAAGAAGAAAGCTGCTGATCAATCCCATATCGTGGTAGAGGGGGAGCCAACTGATAATGTGATCCTTCTCATTAATGTTAAGCGATGCTATGAGTTGATCGAGCTGGCTCTTCAGTTGATTCTCTGTGATTGCGACCGCCTTTTGCAGGCCGGTGGTGCCGGAGCTGCACTGAATAAAGAGCGGTTGCTCTGGATCTTGATTGGGCTTAAGTGTTGTTGTTATTGAGGTGGTATCTTCTTTTGGTGTAATCAGGGATTGAACATGCTTTTTTTCTGAGTCCAGGCCAATAAAAATATGATTCTTAAAATGGTTCTGATAATTATTCAGCTTCTCCTGATAATCTTCTTTTGTGATCTTTGGATTGGGAAAAGAGATAAAGGTGGGTTGTTTCCCTGCAAAGAGTGTCGCCAGCCAAGCGGCGATGGTCTCTAGGTGCATATGGCCAAAGATGGGTATAATGGTATCGGATTCTTTTTTAATCTGTTGGTGCCAATGCAGGATTGCTCTATGGAGTGTTTGATGACTCTGCTCAATAAATTGACGTCTGTCTGTATCATAGAAACGGATACAGATATGGTCAGGCTTTTCTGTTAACGCTTTGAGAAAATTATGCAGTAATCCAGACATCTGTTTTGCTGACCTTAAGGTAAGGTTTTGGAGTGATCTTTTTTATCAGTGTAAACCAAGCAGATTCTATTCCAAGAGATCTGTATCGTGCCTTAATGCGTGTCTTTAGATACTTAATAATTCTATTTCTTACTGTTTTATCAAGCTTTTTCAAATCTTTTAAAGCGTCAACGTCAAATTCAAGATTCCAGCCCAAGTGCGTTCTCCACCTGTTCAAGGGTTAGTCGTGGATTCTTTTTTTTCAGTGTAGCGATACCAAGCAGGTAATCCTCTTGATCTTCAAGAAATGTGATGATTGCTGTTCGAATGTAGTGATTTTTGCTTTGTCCTGTTTTTTGAGCAAGATTTGTCAGTCTCTGTTCTAGTTCTGGTTCTAGTTGAATGTCGTGCATGATTCACCTCCGATATTTAATCAGTTTAATCCATGTTTGGTAAAATCATAAAATAAAAAATGGTGCATTGCAAATCATGATGTGACATTATATTGTTGTAATCTATTGATAATAAATCACTATTCAAGTTAAATATAATGGTTTTGGAGTCTCTTTACCATGGCGACAAAGAGGGTACAGATTTTACCGGTGCGTTTTTCAAAAGCGGATTCCCTTCCCTTTATTAAGCTGCTCAATGCCTGGGTGGATTTTAACCGCAAGCAGGAGTCCACCATTGTGGCAGAGTTGGAAGTGGATGTGGTGCAGGATGGTGCGTTGCTGCGAAAATCGATTATTGTTGAGCATTATGATCATCTGATGGATGTGACTAAGAATCCGATGTATGAATCTTATATCATTGATGTGATCTGTTATCGGTCGGGGGAGGAGTTTGTTGAGATTCAGGGCGTACCAGGACAGTTGGCACTTTTTATGACTACCGATGAGATTGACAGGCGGCTTCATAAAAAGAGATTGATTAGAAAAACGATGGAGATCCATCTGGAACGAGAGTTGGCTTTAAGCGATCGAGGGATTAAGGTGTTATCGCTTTTTCTACTCAATGATGTTCAATGTTATCGTGCGTATAGCAAAGAGGGTGATTACTGCTATGATGGTCTTTATCACTGGTTATTGAGGGAGGTTTATCTGGAGATTATAGGTGAGAAACGTTTCTCCTCGCTCTATCTTGGTTTAGATCAAGAGGAGAAATTATTAGATCGGCGTTTTAAAACCTATTTTGAGGGTAAACGTCAAGTGGTTTCTGGTAAGCGGGTTACGGTGTTGCAGGATAGTATGGATCCTAAGAAAGGAAGCAGGGTTGCGAAGCGGTTACAGCGAGATCGGGAGAAGTTATTAGCGCCTGAGAATGTCGTGCGTTTTTTGGTTTCGCATGTGGGGTTATCTGAAGCTTTGAGGCACGCAAATATTTTTCAGATCTGTCTGTTACGTGATGAACCGCGTGGAGAGAATGAAGGGGATCTGGTGAAACCAGGATTGGATCTGTGTGTGGATCAAGGGGGTGAAGTGGTGATGTCAGAGGATGTGAATGTTTTAAGCTTGGTGGTGGAAAGAGTATTAAACAATAATAATCTCATCCAACAGATAGCGCTCTAAGAGTGGTACGGTAATGCACCACACGCCCTCTTTTTGTGTAATCACGCCCCGTTTTTTAAGATGATGTATGGCTTTTCTATCGGTGAGTGGCAGAGCGCCATCTCTGTTGATCTTTCAGAGTTGTTCACGCAGATCATCGGTGAGAAGTGGTCCTCTCCACCATTCATTTAAAAGTTCTTTCTTGAATAAATAGCGATCTATCAAATGTATCCCACCATTTTTGTAATGCTTTTTTAACTGCGGTTGGTGGTGGCTGATCCCCATGCACAAGAGAAGCCTCTGGGGCAATATATTTCATTCTAAACTTCATTAAAATTTTAACATCTTTTTCTCTTTCAAGGATAAGTACATTAACGAGAGACTCAAAACTGCTTGCATTTAGCCCAATAAGAGCAGCATGGAAATCACCAATTCTAGGAGCAAGGGATTCTTGCATAATTGGTTCTTCTCTTGCCTTTATTTCATTCCATTCTGCTTGAGTGAGTGGTGTTGGAGCCCTTGCTGTAAGATAAAGATATCCAGAATCTAAGTCCTGGTTTTCAATTATAAATCCTAATTCAGTGCTAGCAATAGTAGCCGCTTGGAATGCCTTCTTTTTTGATATCTTATAGGTTTTTGTTCCAAGTGTTTTTAAGATGTTTTTATTCGCTATTTTCCATGAATCGTCAAGATAGTTTATACCTTCCTGAATCTTGGGTATGCTAACACAGCTACTCACAAAAATAGACAAGAATAGAAGAAAAAAATAGATTCGTTTCATTGTTCATATTTATCCTTGAGAGAGAGTTAGAACAAGCTGTTGATAGAAATCCTGTTGTGTGTGACAGTCCCGGAGGCTAATGAAACAGAGATAACGCCGGTCAGATCGCTTAATAGACGAATGAAAAACCCAGTTTAGTCCAGAAATCATCTTCAGGATTCACTGTGGCATCCCAGGTATCCTGATAATGGACGCCCAGTGTGGTATCGATTGGTCCAAGTTTGAAAGAGAGTTCTGTACCTATCACGCCATGGGTGAGGCCGTTATCGATGCGGGAGTTTTGGCCATCGTTATAAACCGTGTGGGCGTAGAAACTGAGATCAGTATCTTCACGGATTGATTCAATGGTGTAGCGTAACCCCCCTCGAACAGCGATCTGATTGATCGCGTCACGGCTATTCTCATTATTAGCGAAGTCCCAGGAGGTATTGATATAGGGGAGGAGTTTACCGGGACCAGGAATGGATATCAGACGGGGAAATTTTAACGCGAGGTTGATTTCGTGGGTATCAAGATCTGGGGAGAGTTCAGGAAAGTAGATAAAGAAATAGTTGATATCATAGGCGATTTCAAAGCGATGATCTTTCGCAAAGCTGTTTTTATAGCCCACATAGAAGTCCCACTCACCGAACTCCTCCCATTTTGGGCGTGATTCAATGGGAAAGGCGCCCCATATACCGGCATAAAACTTTCCGAAATCGATGATGATTTCAGGATGGATGGTGGCGCGATCTCCGTTAAAGTCGTGCCCGTTGGCGGACATATATTTTTGTGCAAATTGAAGATTAAAAATAAAATCGGGTCTTTTAAACAGCGCATCCTCTTTTTTCTCTTCTTGCGCATAAGAGGAGAGAGGGAGAGAGAGGCTGATAATGGTGAATAAAAAGAGTACGATAGGATAAAATCTGTTAAATTTCATTGCTTTCCCGTCTTTACTTGTTGATATTTAATGTGCTGTTTTACAACAGTTGGATTAAAAATAATTACTTAGATGCTACCACTGTTTTGAATAGACGGCAAAGGTCTCCTATTCTGAGCCCATATTAACCAGCGTGACGCGGCGGTTTTGCTGTCGGCCATGTGCAGTATGATTATCCGCAATCGGTTCGGATTCCCCTTTTCCCTTGGTTTTCAGACGTGAAGCGGATATCCCTTCTTGAATCAGGGTGTTTTTAATACGATTGGCACGCCTTAAGGAGAGTTGCAGGTTTTTAGCAGCCGAACCAATATGATCGGTATGGCCGATGAGTTGAATGGTTTTATCTTTTAACTGAGGCGATTGCAAAGATTGGGCGATCTGTCCTACCTGAACCTGGGCGGCTTCAGTGAGATGATCCGAGGCAAAATCAAAGAGAATCGGGATATCGATCTTTGCTGGCTGATGATAAACAGGCACCACACCACGTATGGAGCGGGTCTGTGTGGTCAGCGCACGGGTGATATGGCTTGCTAAAGTGATTCCTGCATGTTGCGCGCTTTTTCGGAGCCGTCTTTGATAGATACTTTGATATTGCAAAAGCCCATCTGGATCACCGCGTTGGGCTTCAAGATCCAACCCATTGATAAATTGTTGATAGGCTTGCGCGGCTTCTGGATGTTTATCCAGCGCGCTTAAGGCATCCGCTAGCCCCGCATAGGCGATTGTAAATTGCGGATCACCTTTTAATGCATGTTGATAAGCATCAACGGCCTGATTTAACCTGTTTTGATCGGTGTAGATATCGCCTAAACGGTTCCAAGCGTAGCGCTGGTTAGGACAGCGTTGAAGTAATTTTTTGATCTGAATTTCTGTATGGCTCTGGAGATGGATTGCACGTTGCTGTGAACATTGCGCAAAAACCGATAGTGGCTGTATGAGCAGTAGGGTGAAAAAGAGCCCATAAAAAAGGATGCGTCGATCAAACATCGCATGTTTCTCCGGTTGAACTGCTAAAGGAGAAGGGGTAGAATAATTATAGGTTTATCTTGTTGTTATGGGAAGGAAAATGCGTCATCTTCTGCACTCTTTAATCTTGATTGGGATCATTTTTATTCCAGAGGGAAGTATCGCAAAGCCCTCTTTGAGAGAGACGGTGTATCATTTGGTCCAACAGTTAGATCAGCAGACATCATTGGAGGATAAAAAAATAATTGTGAGTGGTTCACAATTTTTTGATGCCCACAGCAAAGATAGCCTACCTTTGGCGATGGATCTTAAAAATTATACGGTGAGTGCATTTGCTCAGATTAATAGAATCACGGTCACAGCCGATGATCCTCCTGGAGAGAATACGCTGTTACTTCGAGGCTTGTGGTCGCAACAGCAAAAACAGTTGGCACTCACCTTTGCGTTGGTCTCCTTTGATGGCAATCGTTTTCAAAGAGTGGCCGCAGTCAATGGTTCTGTACCGCTATGGATGCTTGATAAGAAAAAGTTAACTCCAGATCGGGCTTCCATTGCCCGTCGGGCAGCCAGAGCATTGCAGGAACATTTAAGCAGGCGCATCGGCTTAAAGGCGTATACGGTCAATCTTAGACCTTTTTTGGTGAGCGGTTGGGCGCCCGGGTCGCGCTTAAGCAGTTATCTGGCCGATTGGATTCGTCCGGCTTTACTGGATCATCCGCTTTTGCGTGTGATCTCTGTTAAACAGACTGATCTTGCAACCGCACCTTTATCGGAGTTACGTAAACGGGCGGTGATGCCAGTGGTGCGTCAAAAAACACCGTCGCTCTCCACAGTCCTCTTAAAAACCGATGGCGTTTTAATTGGGCGGAGTGATTTTTTTAAAACACATATTGAGGTGCACTTAACCATTGAGGACAGGCAAGGGGAAGCTTTAGCCGCAACGGTTGTTGAGATCCCTAAATCCATGCTGCCTGAGCGCATCCTGCAAAGGCCAGAACAGGTGTTGTCATCTGTTCCTTTTAAGCAGACGCCTACCGGGCTTACCTATCATGGTTTAACGTTGGATCTGATGACGCCAGTGGGGGAGGGGAAGAGTCTCTATCACCATGATGAGAAAATTCGCTTTCTTCTACAGATCAACCGTGCGGCCTATCTCTATCTATTTAATTTTGATAAAAAGAACAAAGCGACACTGCTCTACCCTTTAAATCGTACCCAATTACAGAAGCAGCAAGCGGGTCGATTGTTAATTTTACCAGAAGATGGTCTCCCCTATGATCTAAGGGTGCGGCCTCCTTATGGTAAAGAGGTGATTTTTGCGGTCGCCTCAGAGATACCGCTAAGCTCAGATATTTTTAAAGGTTCCTGGCTGCAGGGGGATCGGTTGCGGCGTGATTTGCGGCAGCAGGGTTATGATCATCAAAAGGGCTATGCGGAGGCGGAGTTGCATCTTCAGACGCAACCCTGATTAATGATATAGAGCGGGTTTTTTAGGGGCTCTTTGGTCTTTTTACATACGCTGCGTTTTTATTTTTTTTCACCGGTGTAATGGGGTAGGTCGGCGCTTTTTCATGGATTTCATCGGGATATTTCTCAAGAATGTTGAGAATTTCAGGCACCACTTCAAAAAAGGCTTTAACAAAAAATGGATCAAAGTGACGGCCTTTCTCATTTTTAATTAAGTTGAGCGCACGTTCCACATGCCAGGCATCTTTATAGACGCGGCGACTGGTGAGGGCATCAAACACATCCGCAATGGCCACAATCCGTCCACATTGAGGAATCGCTTCACCTTTTAATCCCTGAGGATAACCACTACCATCCCACTTCTCATGATGGGTTAAAGCGATCACACGGGCCGTTTGCAGCAGTTCCGAGGTATGCTCGCCAATAATTTCGGCACCGATGGTTGGATGTTTTTGCACCATTCGCCACTCCTCTTCGGTGAGACGAACTGGTTTTAAGAGGATCTGATCGGTTATACCCACTTTACCGATATCGTGTAGTGGTGCGGCACGAAAGATCTGTTCTGCTTCATTAAAACTGAGGCCTGCTGAGAGTGTAATCAGTTTTGAGTAGTGGCTGACCCGTAAAATATGATTGCCTGTGGCATCATCTTTATATTCCGCAACCTGACCTAAACGACGGATCACCTCCTGTTGGGTTTTGAGAAGATCTTTGCGGGAGTATTCCAGATCTTTGGTCCGTTGCTGTACCTTCTCTTCGAGCAGGCGATTTTGATCATAGAGGGCTAAGTGGGTTTTTACCCGTGCTTTTAAGATGGCGGGATTGATCGGTTTGGTAATATAATCCACCGCACCTAAGGCGAGTCCTTCGGCTTCATCATCCTGTTCGTTGAGAACGGTGATAAAGATGACGGGGATCTGTGCGGTTTGAGGATTTTTTTTCAATTGGCGGCAGACCTCAAAACCATCCATACCGGGCATCATGATATCCAACAGAATCAGATCTGGTGGGGTCTGTTCACAGATTTCTAACGCTTTCTCACCGCTTAAGGCAACCTTTAACCGATAGTGTGATCGTAAGATTTCGCCAATAATATCAATATTAATGGGTGTGTCTTCAACAATCAGAATGACCTGCTGTGGTAAAGCGTTATCCATTACATTATGTTCCAATCAAAAAAAAGGTCTGGAATCAGGGAAGATCCAGACCTATAAAAAAGCAGATAACAGATAGATCTAGCTATAGTAGGGTGTGCGACAGTAGGAGGGGAAATAGACGACTTGAGACTCCCAGAGTGGGCCACAGGACCAGCTTTTTCCGCCATCATTGGTCCATTGTATAACATAAGTACCCTGAATATAAGGGGAAACACCAGTCCTTTTTAGATAGGCATAGATGACATAGGTATCGCTACTTTCGTAGCTTTCAGTCTCTGGATTCCACTGTTGTTGTGTGAAGCCAGAGACATAATCCACATATTTACCGACATCAGAGACATTCTCCCATGTATTCCAGTTAAGTGCTTTCGAGAATGTATCGCTTAAGCTCTCTGGGAATTCGCCTTGAACACCATAATATTCAAAGATTGTCTTGGTGGCGTCTCCAGTCAGATGGAGTGCGCCAGTAACCTGGGAGCGGGCAATATACTGTTTCATGGCGGGCATGGCTAAGGCAAATAGATTACCTAAAATTGCAACGACAACCATGAGTTCAATCAGTGTAAACCCGGCCTGATGTTTGTGATGTGCTTTCTGGATGATAGGAACAGACATGATAACTCCTCACTTAAAGCTAAATACATCAGTAAACAGGTTGTTACACTTTAAATAAAGTTAAAGCGACAGAACTGTCTTTTGTGTAACACCGATTTTTTTATTTTGAGAAGCAAAGCGTTACCGCCGTTTACAGCGTTTGATGCCTTTTTTCTTCTTGAGTTCAGCAATTTTCTTAGGATCGCCTTTTTTAAATGCATTCATCATCTGTGCCGCTTCATCGGTTTTTTGGCAGATATCATCATTTTGACTATGATAGAAGAAAATTCCCCCCATAGTGGCGAGCAACAGGGCAAAAATGAGCAGCTTTTTGGCATCAGGCGTAGAGAGCCATTGTGCCATCTGTCCTGTTTCACCGGGGGAAGCGGCTTTTTTGGTGAATAGCTGACGAAGTTTGTTTTGAGCCTGTCCTTTTTTGGCACCCGGTTTCCGAATTTCGGCACCTTCTACGGCGACCTGAGATTCCAGATGTTCTGGATTATCATCGACAGATGCGCCACAGTTGTAACAGACAAGCGGGATATTGCCTTCAATTTTACTACCGCAGTGGTAGCAACGGTTTGCGGAAAAAAAGATCAGTTTACCACACGCAGGGCAGGCACCGTGCATTTTATCACCAATCTTCAATACTTTCCGCGAAGCGTTGGGCTTTTCTTCCTCTGCCATACTGATCCTCTATTTTAATTCAGGGGAGTGCCATCGACTATTTTTTACTGCTTATTGCCCCTTTGGCTTTGGGGTTATCAAAGATTTTACCACGCAGCGCAAGCCCTGTGGCGGTGGCAAAACGGGGAGCAAACAGTTTAAAGTCGCAATTTGTTTTCACCTTATCGGTGGCCATATTTTTAAAAGGGTCGGCGCGCTCTACGGAGAGGGAGAGTTTCTCTTCTAAGGCTTGGGCCAGTCCTGGGAGTAGGGCGGTTCCTCCCATGAGCAGAACACGGCGAGGTCTATTCTCTTCAATCAGGGGGTGATAGCCATCAAGGACGGTTTCGATCTGGGTGACAATAGAACCGAGTTGGGGCTTAATCACCTCTTCTAAGCAGTCTCTGGGGGCTTCGTTAGTACCATGACCTGCGAGTACTTCAGTGAGAATGGTTTCCGATTCATCACGACTGACACCATAGCGGTGTTGGATACTCTCCAGCACCTGTTGGCCATTGAAGGGTTGATCGCGGGTAAATTCGGAGACACCATCGACTAAGATATTCAGATTAAGCTGTCCACCGCCTAAGTTTATCAGTGCAACGGCATCTTTTTCAGTGCGTTTGCTGCCTTTTTTCTCCTTTTTTTTCTTGCTCTCTTTGGGCTGTAAGGTCGCATGAAAGGTATTTTCCTGACAAAAAGGGGCAAAGTCGACAACCTTTGCTTCTAGTCCTGCTTCAATCAGTGTTTCGGTGACATTTTCGATTGTGCTGTTTTTACAGGCGATAAGCAGCACATCCATGGTGTCGGCATCATCGGTGGCGCCAAGAATCTGGAAGTCCATATGGACTTCATCCATATCGAAGGGGATATAGGATTCTGCCTCCACAATAATTTGATCTTCCAACTCCAATTCGGTCATTTTTGGTGTTTGTATCTTTTTGACAATCACCGTAGGGCCACCAATGGTGATTGCGGCGTGTGTGGTGAATGTATCCAGCTCTTCCCAGAGTTCTCGAATGGCTTGGGCAACGGCCTCAAGATTTTTAACCTGGCCATCAACAATCCATCCCAATTCGAGTGCGCGTTGTCCCACCCGGTGCAGACGCCACCGTTTTCCTGTGGGGCGCAGTTCAACCAGTTTAATTGAGGTGATGCCTAGATCCAATCCAAGGAGCGGTGTAAATCCAGAGTGTAGTGTAATCGCCATTTAAGGCTCCGCTTGTTCGATTAATCCCAGCTGATCGAGGTGGTGAAGGAGTTTCAGGATGGTCTTTTCGGTACGTGGATCGATATCACCGATCTGAAGTGCCTCTATAATATGATGGACGCTGCGTGGTGTATAGGCAAGCTGTTCTAAGATCTCCATGGAGAGCGCATTGATCAGATGGCTACTGCCAGAGCGGGGATCATAGATGGCGAACTGTTCCATCAGAGGTTCCACTTTAAGCTGGTGGAATCCAGAAGCTTGCCAGCGGGTTGGCGTCATTTAAATGAAGGATGACCAGCAGGTATTGGTGATGGCATACCAGTTGGTATCAGGGTCTCCTGAAGAGCTTCCGGTGGCACCAAAGTAGTTTGATCCGCCATTATTAGCACTGGCTTCATTACCACCATCATCAACATAGACAGCGCAGTAGATGTCTGCTGAGGCGGTAAGATCGCCATCCGAGGCGTCCATATCCACACCAAAGTAAGTTGACTCCTGTTCCCGTTTCCATTCTGTAGCCGCAGTGGTATCACCGACGACACAACGATTAGAGACGCTGGTGGGGGTGGAAGCATTGGGTGTACTTGTGATACAGGCGCTACTGGTTCCTGCAGAGGCAAAACCACTTTTAAGGGTGACCACAGCAGGTATTCCAGCGATGAGTCCTTTCACCAGTTTGCGGCGCATGCTTGTATCTGTTGAGGCCGCTTCTGAGGCGTGGTCGGGATGATTCTCTTCTTTGGATGTTTCAGCGATTTTTTTCATAACCATTTCCCGTAATTTCTTAAAGACAAAGAAGCATGCTTTTGATGCAGAGGCCCATATCAATTTTTATCGGTTGGATTGCACCGCGCATTTAGTATACTCCTTTTTCTCTCAGAAATGAGGCATATTTTTGATCTTCGGTTAAAATATGATCGACAATCCAGGAGATAAAAAATTTACTGAACTGTTCAGCGCGTCGGCCAGAGGAGACATGGGAGAGAATGTCGGCTTTAATCTCCAAGAAGCGACTGGCCAGCAGTTGGTGATGTTCGCGGTGTTGATCGAAGTGGGGAAACTGGTGTTTTTTCAGGAGTTTTTCTTCATAGAGAAAATGCTCCTGGGTGAATTTTGCCAGTAGATCAATGGTCTCTTCGAGCGTGACAAGATCGATGTGACTCTGTTTCATCATTTCAATGATGCGTGAAGCCAGGACAAACATTCTTTCATGTTGCTGGTCGATAATTTGAATGCGAATGGCATATTCATCGCGCCAGTAGAAGAACTGTTTATTGATGCGCGCCTCCTGGAAGATGTAGCGCCGCCGTTTTTCAAAGGCTTCGAGGAGTTTCCAGCGTACAATGGGAATTTCGCGGACCATTTTTCCTGGAAAGCGGAACATTCTACTTTTTTTGGTGGTGCGCATTTCAAAGATGCCTGGTACATTGAATAGTACCATCTCTTCACCAAAAAAGTCTCCGGTTACCAGGGTTTCATAGACACGATCATTGAGGTAGCGTTCCACTTCGCCTTCGGCGAGTACGTAGAGTGTACCGGAGAGGTCGGACTCTATTTTCTCTTTTTTATCGATGATCACCTCTTCCATCGCTTGGGCTAAGCGATTCTGGGTGATATAGGAGAGGGCACTGCCAAAGATACAGGTGCTTTGCAGAAAGGTGCGGTTGGCCTGGAGTTGGCGTACAGAGTTCATCAGATTATTATTTTTGATAAACTCGATATAGATATGGGTGGGGATCTCCAGGGCCTGGAGATAGCTGACCGCACGGTAAGTACCTACTGAGGGGTGCTGGTTGAGTGCATTGAGTTCACCGATGAGTGCACCGGCAGAGAGTAGGGTATCGATGCCATTACGGGTATCGATCCATTCGGCATTTCCAGTAAGCAACAGATAGATGCGATCACAGGTCTCCTGCTCTTTGAGAATAATGGTTCCTGGATTAAAGGTGACCAGATCGTTATTGAGTAGGATCCGTTTTTGATGTTGTGGTGCTTCGGGAAAGTAGGAGGTTAAAAATTCGTAGGCGTAGCGTAGGACGTAGTTCTGATTGGTATGAATCAGCACATCCACGGAGCCAAAGGTGGCTTCAGAGCCGATCTCCTTCTCTTCTGCGCTCAATACGCTGGCGGTATGGGAAAGAATAATTTTTCTGGAGCGATCTTCGCGGAAATCTTCTGCCTTACCGTGAATAAGACCGCCGCCGATATCAAGTTTTTTCAGGTCGGTAGGAATGAGGTAGTTCTGTTTAATTTGATCGTAGAACGCCTGACTGACACCGGGGGCTTTGGGATCATCGGTGATCATTTTCTCAAGAACATTGAGTGCAACAATATCGGCAAAATGGCCATAGGAGCGGTAGCCATTTTTCCAGATGGTGCGAAAGAGCAGAATACTGGTCTCTACAGGGTGGGGGGAGAAGATGGGATTGACCTCCAGGGCCTCGACATTATTCCATTGGTTAAATTCAAGGTCGTGGACATCGAAGTAGTGGAAGAAGTCGCGTTCCTCCATTGCTAAGAGGGCGGAGAGTTTTTTCTGTACCGCAGAACGTACCAGCGGTGTTGCATAATATTTAATGCGATGATCCGCACGAATGAGGGCGGTGAGGCCAGCGAAGTGATCGTCGTGGCAGTGGGTATGAAAGATGCCTTCAATTTCGCTGATACCGATGCCTAAGGCAATGAGGATATTATGGAGGTTGGGGCCTGCATCAATGAGATAAACCTTCCCTTGAAACATCAGTACACTGGACATGCACGGTCGGTTGACATCCCAGCCATCGCCATCGCCACAGTGGATGACAGAGAAGTACTCCCGCCACGCCATAGAGAACCCCAGAGGATAAGGGGTTTCGTAGGGTTGTCGTGGTTTTAAGTTGAGGTTAACATCCACGGATTCCTGTTCATAGTGGAATCGAAACTGATTAAGACCGGTGCGCGCAATGGTGACGCCATTGCGTATTTCGACAGGGTGCTCTTTAACAATGAGTGTGCTGAGAAGATCGCGGGAGGGGCAGATTTTACCAAAGGCGAAGCTGAGTTTCATTCGCATCATCTCTTTGGCGGTTTCGGACTCAATGCCGGTATCGCAGATCTCCTGTTCGGAAATCAGGCCATAGTTACCGCGATAGATGTAGCGCATCTGGGCTTCAACCTGTTGGTGGGAGCCAATCAGGAGGGGTTTTTGATCGGTATTGTTGGGGTGCTCGGGGAGCAGCATGCCCTGGCGGTAGAGCATCTGGAGGACAGGAAATTCAGCCAGATTGGAGATCTGGCCGTTCTGGAGCAGGATATCTGACAATAAAATGGCGTTAGGTCCTGTTTCAAACAGGGCACCTTTCTCCTCGACAAAGACGTTGAGGCCGCGTTTCATTAGGTGTTTGACGCTATCGGCCGGTGTACCGCACAATATATAGAGATTGACTTCCGGCACTTCGACCCAAAAAATACCTGTCGATACCTCAATTTTTCGCAATTTTGCCATAATCTCTTGCCTGGAATTCTCTTTTTATTATTCTCATCAAAAGGCCATGCTGGCTTCTTTGTTTGAGGGGTTATCAAGCTTTAGATCATTCTTAAATATTATTTTTTGTTTTTGACATTTTTTGTCAAAAAAACATGCAATGCACTCTTGAAGCTATTGTACGACTTTTGTCCAGGTGATGCTATACTTCTTCTTCAGAAGAAAAAGAAAGGATGGGGTTGTATCACAAGCCCATCCTCGTTTATCTGTTTGTTGTAATATACGTTTTTTATTAAACTTGGTCGTGGTTTGAGTGAAAATATTTTTTGCTATGGATCGCTTTCAAGTGGCATGAATGGATGGATCACGCCCTTTTAAGGTATCCACAACAAAGTGTGCCAGTGTGATCACCGCATGTGGGGAGGGGTGATCGCCCGCCGTTTTATCGACCTCTTCCAAGGCGTCACGCAGTGCGCCGGAGGGGATCGAAAGTTTACGGATGGCATCATGCATCGATTTGGCTTGTTTGTTCTGTGGACTCTGCCGACAGGCTTTATCAAGAACTTTTTTGCCTAGAGGCGTGAGTTTGAAGGTCGTCTTTCCAAAGCTGATTTCCCGCAGGGTTGTCCATCCTTTTTTTGCGCATAAAGACATGAAACCAGCGATTTCGTCGTAGACGATCACTTCGTTACATCCGTGGTCGTGGGCGGATTTAAGGGTCTCTAACCAGTTTTTTTCCTTTTTGCCCAGTTCCATGATACACCTCCCTTTATCCCTTAATCGAAGGGCGTGATTTGCACCGGATCAAGTGCAATTTAAGTTAATGTCAGACGAAGTGGTCAAACATTTTGGTGGCCTGTTGTGAATCTGCAGAGCCAAAAAATGGCTTAAAAAATAGCGGATGGTGAAAAATCCTGCTTATGACCTGATATACAAGCAATAACAGGACCAATGTATTTATGATCACTGGTTTTTTGCGGAGACTGTCATGAATTGCACGGTTCTTTCTTCTTTAGAGCAGCAAATTGTGCGGTCAGTTCCTTAAAAGCGGGCTGTCGCATGAGATGATCATAGGGACGGATGAAACAAATTTGTGATACAGATCTGCCTCTTTAGAGGCATGATTTGCCTGGCGCATAAAAAAAAAGAGATCTTTATCAATAAAGATCTCCTTTAAATAAAAATTGTTTTTTGGATTGATCAATTTAACTGAATATGCCTTTTAAGGTAAAGAAGAGTAGTGCGGCCAGCAGTGCACCGGCGGGTAGGGTGACCATCCAGGAGACAATAATACTACCGATGACACGGAGATCAATGGCGCCAATACCACGTGCCAGGCCAACGCCCATTACTGCACCGACTGCTACGTGGGTGGTGGAGACCGGAAGACCGGTTTTTGAGGCTAAGACAACGGTGGTGGCTGCCGCCAGTGTGGCGCAGTAGCCACGGGTTGGCGTGAGTTCGGTGATGCGTGTGCCGATGGTTTGCATCACCCGGTAGCCCATGGTGGCGATGCCGATGACAATACCACCGCCGCCTAAGATCATCATGTTCAGCGGAATGGTGGTGGTCTCCACCAGATTACCGCCGTTGCGGACAATTTGAATCACTGCGGCCATTGGACCGACACCGTTGGCGACATCATTGGAGCCGTGTGCAAAAGCCATGGCACAAGCGGTGAAGATCATCAGGGGCATGAATACTTTTTCCACGCTGGCGAAGTGAAAGTGTTTATCTGCTTTTTTATCCACTTCAACGCGATTAATAAGATATTTGCCGACGCCGGCCAGAATGAGGGCGAACAGCAGTGCGATAATGCTGCTCTCGATGCTGGTGAGAGTGATGGAGAGGTGGGTCATACCCTGAAAGAGGGTGACCTGACTGACGATAAAGCCCCCAAAGAAGACGTAAACGGGGCCCCAGATTTTGGCATTCTGGAAAGGCTGGGTGGTATTGAGGATAAAGTGTCGAATACTGAGCATCAACAGGAAGGCGATCATGCCACCAATGAGCGGGGAGACCAGCCAGGAGATCACAATTTCAATGATCTTGTTCCAGTGAACCGCATGGACACCAATACCAGCGACGCCAAAACCAACAATGGCGCCGACAATGGAGTGTGTTGTGGAGACGGGCCAACCCCGTGAGGAGGCGACCATCAACCAGATGGCGGCGGCTAAGAGTGCAGCGAGCATACCATAGATGAGGAGTTCAGGAGAATCCGCAATGGTGTTGACATCAATGATTCGATTACGGATGGTCTCCGTAACTTCGCCTCCGGCGAGTACAGCGCCAGCGAACTCGCAGATCGCTGCAATAATAATGGCTTGTTTGACGGTGATAGCTCCGGAACCCACGGAAGTGCCCATGGCATTTGCCACATCATTGGCACCAATACCCCATGTCATGTATAGTCCGAAGATCATTGCCAGGACCATAAAAACAGGACCGTATTCGGCAATAACTTCCATTTGCGAAGGCCTCCTTAGAGCGGCGCATAATCAGCAATTGTAACGGTTTTATGATAAATTAAAGTGATTGTGCTAAACTCAAGTCTTGGTGTGAAGCGATTTTTTAAGATTTGATCATGTTTAGCATACAATCTAAACGTTTGCTTCAGAATTGTCTCTTATTGTTACCAAAAACAGTGAGGATGACAACAGGTGGTCTCTTTTTTTTAGCGCGCAAGTAAGAGGCGAACCCGGTTGCCAATTTTTTCTGCATAGTCTGCCAGATTGCTGATCGAGCAGATCAGTTGATGCCAGAAGATGACGGAGGTCGGGGAGAGTTGATCTTCGTGGTGGAAGAGTGTTTGAATCAGTTGAGCTTCCAGTTCGTCAGTATCATGTTCGATCTCATTGAGTTGATTCGCCATATTGAGTACGCGAGAGGCTTCACGGCCACCGAATCCCATCTCCACCAGTTCGTCGAGTGCTTCGATAATACTACACGCTTGCTGACAGGCATCTTCGCAGCGTGAAACCAGATCGAGCAGATGTTGTTTGAGAAACAGGGGGGGATTCATGTTTCGGTTGATCATCAGGCGGGCGATATCCTGGACGGTATCGGCGATGTTATCCTGAAGATCCAGAAGTTCCAACAGATCGCGTCGATCCACAGGCATGAGTAGGCTTTTAGGCAAGCGGGTACGCAGCGCATGTTTGATCTCATCGGCTTCATGTTCCAGATGAAAAATATGCTTTTGTACAGACTTGACCTCTTTTTTATCGCCCTCTTCCAGTGCTTTAATCAGTTCAGTGATCTGTGCGGTGCACTCTGTGGCTTTGCGCATATGACGCTGCATGGGCTTAAATGGAGATTTCCCAAAGAGACTATGCAAGGCGTTGGTTAACCCCATAAAGAGTTTTCTCCTCTCTTTAGACATTGATAATAACCAAATGGTATAAACACCATGGCCCTGATTAAACGATTAATGAATAAAATAAGCTTTCCATAACATTAACACACTTTTGCACAAGCTGCTATGGTTTTTGTTGTTTCTGATCTGTAATTGATCCATTTTACGAGGAACGATAGGGGCTGAAATTTTCATCTGATGTTGATTCTGTCCTATTTTTTTCGTTTTCTAGAGTTCCTTGTCACTGTCTAAGTCGTCATAATCTGCATTCACTTCGGGTGGTGTTGGGGGTTCATAGGGGGTGATTTGTTTGGCATGGATGGCATAACTGGCGGTGCCAATATCGTGTTCATGGCGCTCAATGTAGAGCATGCCTGTGACCCAGACAGTGTCGTACCAGGCTCGGGATTTTTGGGTCTCCTGATGGATGGCTTTGACGTGGATCACTTGATTGGATGGTGGTGGTGGTGTATGGATGCAGGCACCAAAATAGGGGACAAGAAGAAACTCTGTAGTGATTTCACCATGCGTCTCCAGTGGCACCACAAAGCCAGGTATTTTAATCTGGCGCCCATTGAGTTCTGGATTGGTTGGTGCGCGGTTAATTTCTGCGACATATCTTTCCATCAGTTTTTGTACTTTTGGATCGGTATCTTCCAATAGCGTGAGATCCATCCCCTCAAACATCTTCTCTGGATGAAAATTATCCGGCACAAGATCCCCCCATTTGAGTTCCATCACCGGTTTGGTGTGATCGGTCTGTTCTTGGTGCTCCGATTCCTGGCTGCACCCGCTCAAGAGAATAATAAACAGTAGGATGAGTGGAAGTGATCTGCTCATAATAATATCTCCTAAATTCGAATGGACATGCCATCCGAGAGCGAGAGACGATAGGCGCGCCATGCGGGGATTATACCGCTACACAGTCCAGCAAAGATGATCATAGCGATCAATGACCATTCATGAGCCGTGGGCGGATTAAGCCCTAGCAGCAAACCAAATCGATCTTCGATCAAGGGCCTTAGTGTCAGTATGGCACCATAAAGCAGACCCAGTCCTGCCATTACGCCAGATAGGGATAAAATACCCGCCTCACCTGCTAAAAGTAGTGAAATCTGCCAGGGCCGTGCGCCGATGGATCTTAAAATGGCCATTTCACGTCGTCGTTCGTTGAGGCTGGCCAAAATTGCGGTGAGCATGCCGGTGAGCCCAATCAGTACAACCGCACCAGAGACAATAAGCAGGGCATTCTCCGCAATTCCCATCATATCCCAGAGCGAATGTAGAGCGACACCAGGCATGATGGCTAAAAGGGGTTCGCTTTTATAGGTATTGATCGAGCTTTGTACCTGAAACACCGCCACTCGGGATTTTAATCCAACAAGAAAAGCGGTGATCGTTTTTGGTGTGAGATCCATGGTGCGGGTTTTTTTAGCATTAATGCGTAGACCAGGAATGGGGGCACCGCGCATCCAATTCACATGAATGGCCTCAATCGCTTCAAGGGAGACTAGAACGGTTCGATCAATCGGTGTCCCTGTCCTTTTCAGGATGCCGGTGACCCGAAACGGTTTGTCATCATGGTGAGAGAAACTGACCGCGCCACTGCCGTGGGCAATGACGATCTTCTGATTCAGATGATAATTCAGCTTTTCTGCGACTTCCGCACCTAATACCGTATCATAGAGATCTTTGAAAGCCACACCTTGAGCAAGTTTTAAAGGCTGTTTTCGCCCATAACGGTAGTGTTTGAAAAAGCCGGTTGAGGTACCAAGAACTCGGAAGCCTTGATGAGAATCGCCTAAAGAGAGTGGAATTGTCCATGCCACTTTGGGATGATGGCGGATCTTTTGATAACTCTGCCAGGAGATGTTATTAGTGGCATTACCGATATGAAAGATAGAGTAGAGTAAAAGTTGGATCGGTCCGCTGCGGGCGCCGATGATCAGATCGGTTCCGGATAGGGTATTGGCAAAGCTGTTTCTTGTTTCTGTGCGAATACGTTCAACCCCAAGCAGGAGTGCGGTACTCAAGGCGATGGCGAAGAGGGTGAGGGTTATGGTGGTACGGCGATTTTTTAAACTCTTTAAGATCAGACGCAGAATAGGCATATTATCGACGCCCGTTTTGGGAGGTTGTATGGTTGATCTCATCTAAGACAATGGTTCGGTCAAAGAGCGGTGCTAAGGAGGCGTCATGGCTGACAAAAATCAGGGTGCTCTCCTGCTCTCGGCACTCTTGCTCCAGGAGTGTTAAAAAGATCTCTCTGCGATCCCAATCTAAGGCGGAGGTGGGTTCATCGGCAATCAGTAACTCTGGTGCACCCATCAAGGCGCGTGCGACTGCAACCCTTTGTTGTTGACCGACACTGAGTTCGGTGACAGATGTTTTGTGTTGTATCTCATCATGCAGAGCTAATTTTTTAAGAATCTTCCGTGCCGCATGCTCCAGAGTTTGGCTGTCGCGTAGGGCTTTTTGGCGCCGTTTAAGAGAGAATTGGCAGGGGAGTAGAACATTTTCAATGGGTGAAAGATAAGGAAGCAGATTGAACATTTGAAAAATAAAACCGATATGATCGGCGCGAAAACGGTCCCGCTCTGCAGCACGCATTGCGTTAAGTTCTCTATCCAAGATTTTAATTGTGCCACTTTGGCAGATATTGACCCCGCCTAACAGGCTCAATAGTGTACTTTTACCACTACCACTGGCACCTTTAATGAACAATTGCTCTCCTTTAATGACGTTCATCTCCTTAATGGAGAGCGTAGGTGATTGGCTTTTCGGCCAGCGAAACGCCATGTTTGAGATTGAAATAATGGTGCTTTGCTGCATGATTTTCAAAACCGATTATGGATGTTTCGCATCGTTAAGAACTTTGAAGCAGCGTCAATTTTAAAATTTGAGACGGCTGTTTTTGATGGTGAGTTTTGTTGCACCCTGTCCATGTGCGATCGCATAGTGAACATTCAGCCTGTTAGTGGTTGGAAAATATTTAAAAATTTGTACATTAATTGAGGATAGTTCGTCAGGATTTTTACAGTCGAACAGATAAGTCATATGAAAATCGGAGTGGGCCTGATCTGCTTTGTGGTCTGCATGATGATCATGGTGATCTGCGTGATGGTCTGCATGATGCGCGTCATGGTGGTCTGTCTCTTTATGTTCATGCCCATGCTTTTCATGTTGATGATTTTTATCGTGTGATGCGGCATGATGTTTTGGCAGGAGTTCAGAGTTAATCTCAACTTTCTTGATCTGGCATGCGGCTTCAGAGGGGAGTTTAAAGAGTGATGATGCGCGTTTTAAATTTTGGATGGCACGATTCAGCGATTGTTTTTCCTGATCTGTCTGTGGTGTATGTTCAAAGCCAATAATATTCATTGATGGGCTCTCCCATTCGATGGAGAGGGTTCGACCTTCGGTGGCGATATGGAGTTCACCGATACCATGGACATGGGGTTTGTGATCATAAAATGATTCCGATAGTCCTATGGATACAAGTCCCTGGGCGGCGATAAACAGGCTGGAGACGATTGATAATATTTTAATTTTCATTAGAAATAGAGTTCCTGTTTAGTTAATTATTTTATTGATCCATCAATTTTATTTTATATCTTGAATTGTATCTTGACTGGGGGAAAACAGTCAACAGCTTTAATTATGCAATTGTCATATCCTGTTGACTTGAATAAAATTATTGCTTTAGGAATGGTTGTTGTACGAACTTTTATGATTGGGGGATTCTTGTTGGGATGATTAATATCTAATCACTTCAATGATCATATGATTAAAATATGGGCTTGATCGATATAAAAAGGATCAGGCAATCATCATATATCTTCTGTTTATTTTTTGGCTTAAACGTTTATCTCTTTGTTACTATTATTAGATATTTGAAAGATTGCGATCTGGTCTTAAAAATGCGTGAGTGGCGCATAATTCTCAAAAATTTGAGATCTCAATAAAATTATTGCGATGTATTTCTTAGATTCAAGTTGAGGAACTTATGTCTGCACGCGTTTTGAAACGATTAAATATTGCTGCTTTAGGGCTTTTTTCTCTCCTTTTGCCCCAATTTGCCTGGGCGGCGGATGGATTGAATATGGCGAATACGGCCTGGATTCTGACGGCTACTGCTCTGGTGCTGTTTATGACACTGCCAGGACTCGCACTCTTCTATGGTGGCCTGGTGCGCACAAAAAATGTGCTATCCATCCTCATGCAGTGTTTTGCGATCACCTGTATTGTCTCGCTATTGTGGTATGGCTGGATGTATAGCCTGGCATTTGGTGATGGCGGTGATTTGCAACAGTGGATTGGTGGCTTAGAGTTGAGCTTTTTAGCCGGCGTCACCACCAATAGCTTACAGGGCGATATTCCTGTGACTGTCTTTGCCATGTTTCAGATGACTTTCGCCATTATTACCCCGGCGCTGGTGATCGGTGGTTTGGCTGAACGGGTGAAGTTTTCCGCCATTGTGCTTTTCACGATTTTTTGGAGCCTTCTTGTTTATGCACCGCTCTGTCACTGGGTCTGGGGTGGTGGTTGGCTTGCAGATCTGGGCTTGATGGATTTTGCCGGGGGTACTGTTGTGCATGTAAATGCCGGTATTGCGGCCTTAGTGGGGGCATTGATGCTGGGTAAACGGAAAGGTTTTCCTAAGGCACTGCTGCTTCCCCATAATCTGACCATGACCTTCTGTGGTGCAGCGATGTTGTGGGTGGGCTGGTTTGGCTTTAATGCGGGCAGTGCACTTTCCGCTTCAGGATCGGCGGGTATGGCGATGCTGGTGACCCATCTTGGTGCGGCCGCAGGCTCCATTGCCTGGATGTGCATGGAGTGGATACGTCATGGTAAACCGAGTGTTCTGGGTATTGTCACCGGTATGGTGGCAGGCTTAGGTACGGTCACTCCAGCCTCTGGGTTTGCTGGACCTTTTGGTGGTGTGATGATCGGTCTTATTGCGGGTGTGGTCTGTTATGAAGCCACACAGATTATCAAACAGAAACTCCATATCGATGACTCCTTAGATGTTTTTCCTGTCCATGGTGTGGGCGGTATCTTAGGTACACTGCTGACCGGCGTCTTTGCTGCCAAAGAGTTGGGTGGTGTAGGTTATTCTGAAGGGGTAACCATGATGCAGCAGGTGGGTGTGCAGGCGATTGGTGTGGTGGCCACGCTGATTTGGAGTGGTGTTCTCACCTATCTGATTTTTAAACTGGCGGAGTATACAACCGGCTTTAGAGTGGATGCTCAGGAGGAGACTGAGGGTCTGGATTTAACCTCTCATGATGAGCGTGGTTATAATCTCGATATTGGTGTGCGGTAATCCACGTTTTTACTTTTTTTAACTCACTGATAAAAGGGCGATCTACTTTAAAGATCGCTCTTTTGGGTTTCGCATTCTTATAATATTTAAGCATCATTGATCTGGAGCAGAATCTTTAAGCTGCCAGAACGCATTGCATGATGAAAAGCTTCTTCTCCTTGCTCAAGAGGATAGATCTTCTCAATCAATGCGGTGGTATCGATTAATTGTCGTTCTAAAAGACGTAGTGGGGGGGCAAAGGGTCCGCAGCGTGAGCCAGTTATGGTAATCTCCTGAACTGGCAGAATTGCAGGGGGGAGCAGGGTGGCTGCTTTGGTGGTACTTTTAAGGATGATTGTACCTCGCGGTCGAACCAGTAGGAGCGCCTCTTTGATCGCTTCGGGGTTGCCGGTGGACTCCACCACCCAATCGGAAGAACTTTTTAAGTGGTCTGTGGTGCGTGCGGTCTCTAATCCCCACTGTTGTGCTATGGCTAATTTATGGGGATGATGGCCAACCATGGTGAGGTGGCATCCGGTCAGGCGAAGAACCTGCGCAATGAGCAATCCTAACTTGCCATCGCCTAGAATGGTGACATGATGGGTCGGTTTAATGGGAAACTGCTCTAGAATCGCTACGGCGGCGGCTAAGGGTTCACACCATACCGCCTGATGGTGATCCAGGGTTGCAGGAACACGGTGCAGATTTTTAAGCGGGAGTGTGATATAATGTGCAAAAGCACCGGGCCAGTGGCGAATACCCATCACCTGACGTGCTTCACAGTGATTGGGGTTGTGTTGCTGGCAAGGAGGGCATTTTCCACAATTGATGTTAATTTCGCCGACCACCCGTTGATCGATCCAGGAGGGGTCGGTGCTCTCCTCAACAATACCGACAAACTCATGTCCTAAAATGCCTGCGTAGGGGAGATAGCCGCGTGTAATCTCAATATCGGTCTGGCAGATCCCCGCACAGAGTACGCGAATCCGTGCAAAACCGGGTTTGGGTTCAGGTGGATTGAGTTGGGTCTTGTACTGCAAGCGATTTCTATGAAAAATTAAACCATCCATGAGATATTTTGAAACCTTTTTGTAACTGAAAAGTAGCGGTAATGTTAAAAGGTACGCCAAGATGCGATTTTTTTGTTTGTATTTTATTAAGGGGTAAACTAACGTATCCTAGATCATTTTTATCTTATTTAAGTGGAATCACTTCAAAGTATCATTAACGAGGAAAATGTACCATGACTCCAATACAGAACACGGCGCATATTGCGACAAAGCAGGGTCGGTTGGATATTGTCGAGAAGACGCTTCAGGAAGGTGCCAGTATTCATAAAACCGATGCACGTGGTGTGACGCTTCTTCAGGAGGCCGCAAAAAGAGGACATGTAAAGTTGGTTGCTTTTCTTATCAAGAAGGGTGCCAAAGTGAATTGTTCGGATAAGCAGGGTGTTTCACCGCTGCAGGAGGCGGCAAAAAAAGGCCATGTTCAAGTTGTTTCTCTATTGATCAAGAAGGGGGCAAAACTCAATGCAACAGATAAACAGGGAACAACTGCACTCCATGAAGCGGCAAAAAAAGGGCATGTTGCGGTTTGTAAAAAGCTGTTGGCTAAAGGGGCATTAGGGGATAAGAAGAACCGCCGCAACGATACGCCCAGTGATGAGGCGGGTAGAAAAGGGCACTTAGGCGTAATGAAACTGTTTCAGGATGCGTTAAAAAAGAAAAAGTCTAAGAAGAAAGCCTCACCCTCGGAAAGCAACAAAGGGGGAAAAAGTAAAAAAGAGCAGGTCAAAGTCGCTGAACCGGTTGAAATTCCAGCTACTGTTGAAGAACCGGCTGTTGCTGTGGAAGAGGAGGCCCGTGTTGAAGCGCTGGTTGAAACAGCAACATAAATTGGTTTATGTTGACTTAAAGTGGACCATTTAAAGAAAAAGCTCCCCTCCGAATGGATTGGGAGCTTTTTTGGTTTTGGGTTATTTGGTGACGGCCTTTTTTCTAAACGCGCTCAGAAGGAGATGCAACTCTTCTAAGCGTAGCAGATAGCCGATTGCAAAGTAGAGAAGCACGGCAAGTGAGATGCCGGTGAAAAGACGTAATCCTTGCATTAAACCCGACGCACTCTGGAAGAGTCCTTGCTGTAGGGCGAGAAAAAGCAGAAGACCCATGATTATGCTGGCGAGCAGTGATTTTATCGTCATGCGCCAGAATGTTTTTTGTAGCGTGAAGTCTGTTTTTTTACGAAACCAGTGTAGCAGCAGAGAAACATTGATCATGGCCGCTAAGGCGGTGGCCAGTGCAAGGCCCGCATGTTTTAATGGAAACATGAGAATGACATTGAGGATCATGTTGGCGGCCAGGGCAATGAGTGTGGCTTTAACAGGGGTTTTGGTATCTTTGAGGGCATAAAAAGCGGGAGCAACCACTTTAATAGCGGAGAAAGCGATCAGTCCGATACTGTAAGCCCAGAGTGCTTGGGCGGTGAGAAAGGTGGTCTCAGCGGTGAATGCGCCGCGTTCAAAGAGAAGGGCTAAAATGGGCTCGGCTAAAACCATTAAACCGATGGTGGCGGGTAGGGTGATGATGATAATCATGCGCAGTGCATAATCCATATCCTGTTGCATGCCCTGGATATCACCGAGCGAGGCTTTTGCGGAGTAGCCGGGGAGTACAGCGGTTCCCATGGCGATGGCAATGAGCCCTAATGGAAACTCAACTAAACGGTCGGCATAGTAGAGAAAGGAGACCGAACCTTCTGGCAGCCAGGAGGCTAAGAAGATATCAAAGAGCAGACCGATCTGCATGGCGGATACCCCTAGAATTGAGGGTCCCATAAGCCGGAGAATTTTGATTACCGCCGGATGTTTGGGTTGCCAGCGAAAAGAGAAGGGGGTGCCCACCCGTTTTAAGGCGGGTCTTTGAATGAGCAGTTGCACCACACCGCCTAAAAAAATACCCACCGCCAGTGCGGTAGCGGGTTGATCAAACTGAGAGGAGAGTAGGAGCGCGGAGAGAATAATGCTGATATTTAAGAGAATGGGGGTGGCAGCAGGGAGCGAGAACTGGCGAAAACTGTTTAATATTCCGCCAGCAAGCGCAACCAGTGAGATAAAAAAGATGTAAGGAAAGGTGATGCGGGTCAGATCGACGGTGAGTTGAAACTTCTCTGGATTCTCCATAAATCCTGGTGCAACCACCGCAATCAGTATGGGCATAAAGAGTTCAGCCAGCAGGACAATGCCGGCGGTGACCATCGCTAAGATAGTAAAGACCGCTTGTACCATCTCACGGTTGGCTTGGGTATTTTTTTTGACCACATAGTCGCTGAACACAGGAACGAATGCGGTATTGAATGCGCCTTCGGCAAAGAGTCGCCTTAAAAAGTTGGGGAGTTTCTGGGCGACAAAGAAGGCATCAGAGCCTAAACCGGCGCCTAAGCTGCGTGCAATCACAATATCTCGTACAAAGCCTAAGATGCGTGACAGAAGTGTAAAGGAGCCGATGGTACCGGCAGCGCGAATCAGACGATTGATATCTTTTGCAGCCATGAAAAAAATCCTTTGACGTGCCGGAAAAAGAGCGATACTTTAAACTGCTTTTAGGAGTATCAGGGTTGGGATGTTGAGATCCTTTGATGTTGAGATCCTTTAATGGTTCTTGGTCCATGGAATGCCCCGGTCTCAACGCTTTATGCTTCTTTTTTAATCGATTAAGAGCATCTTGATTTTTTTTAGATTGCGTCATTTTCAGGAGGTTTTTGTCAAGTGGCCAATATCAAGTCGGCAATCAAACGGATTCGGATTACCGAAAAACAGACCAAGCGTAACCGTCATGCGCTTTCAACCATGCGCACTTTTTGTAAAAAGGTGCTTGTTGCTGTGGAAGCGGGCAATAAGGAAGAGGCCCAAACTGCTTTGCGCCAGGCGACTTCAAAAATTGCCAAATGTGTTCAGAGAAAGATTATTCATAAAAATCAGGGCGCACGTCGTGTTCGTCGTTTAAATGCCAAGGTTAAAGCTCTGGTTACCGCTTAAAAAGCCTTGTTGGTCTAAGTGATGTAAAACAGGGCTTTTTTGAAGATTCTTAAATCCACAAGCAGATCCTTGTTGTGGTGTTTAAATGTCTCTTTATAATTTATTTTAAGATAGGACGATATTATGGACCAAGCAACAGATGGTAAGCCTCAGGTTGATCCCAACGCGCCTGCATTCCGCCCTTTAAAACTCTACTTAAAGGATCTCTCTTTTGAGAGTCCCAATGCACCTAAATGTTTTACTGCACAGGCTGAACAGCCTAAAATTGAGTTTCATCTGGAGAATAAGGTGACCTCTCTGGAGGAAGACCGTTATGAAGTGGCCCTGAATGCCACTTTAAAAGCGGTGGGTAAGGATATGGTGCTCTTTTTGGTGGAGGTCTCCTATGCAGGAATCTTCTTGATCCGTAATATTCCCAAAGAGCACCTTGCAGCAGTTATGCAAGTTGAATGCCCAACCATTCTTTTCCCCTATCTTCGTCAGCTTGTTGGTCATCAGATTATGGAGGGTGGCTTCCAACCCTTGATGCTTGAACCGATCAACTTTGCTGCGGTGTATCAGGATAAGATGCGCAAAGCGCAGGAAGAGGGTGAGCAAGCGACGCAGCAGTAGCTTATTCATCGCGTTTGCAGCGATTTTGCGTAAGATCAATAAACGGGCGCCTGAATTAGGCTGTCCGTTTTTTTTATATCTGTACCGATTTTTTAGTGCAGAGGATTAAATCCAATGATTTTTCTTGAAGTTGATTCTTCGATTGCGCATACTTAAAATTTAAGAGTTGATCTATTATTGTTTTTTGAGGAGATCATATGATGTACAGAGGGTGTGGAATTGTTCTTTTAATGGTGATGCTTTTCTCTTGGCCTATGGTGGCAGAAGCTTTGGATTACACCACCATACGCAATGGTGCATCCAATCTCTGTCTGGATGTCAAAGGCTATGCAGGAAAATCACGGGATAATGTGATGCTCTATTCATGTGATGGTTATGCGGATCAACTCTGGGCGGCGGAGTCTACAAGGGGAAAGTATTTTCGTATTATCAATGGTAAGAATGGACTCTGTCTGGATGTAAAAGGCTATAATGCGCGCAGTCGTGATAATGTGATGCTCTATCGATGTGATGGTCATCCCGATCAGGAGTGGTGGTCGCGTGATCTGGCGGATGGTTCTTCTTTACTGATTAATCGTAAGAGTGGTCTCTGTCTGGATGTGAAAGGCTATAATGCGCGCAGTCGTGATAATGTGATGCTCTATCAATGTGATGGTTACAAGGACCAGACATGGTTTTCAGAATAGTTTTATGATACAAGAAGAGGACTTTCCAGTCTTTAGAGGATCACAACATTACTATGGTGGTTTTTCGTGACATATTTGTTACGGGACCCTCTGCTTTATATTTAGAAAAATAAGGTTCCAGATCTGGAAAGGAGGGGTGAGGTTTTAATTTTTTATCATTTAAAAGCTTATAGAGATCTTTTGATTACATTCTTTGGGGGCGTTATGTCTATCGATAATTATAAAATTTCTATCCGGCTTCTT
The DNA here is from genome assembly GCA_052043475.1 of Magnetococcales bacterium HHB-1. Classification (GTDB taxonomy): domain Bacteria; phylum Pseudomonadota; class Magnetococcia; order Magnetococcales; family JBQGBW01; genus JBQGBW01. The sequence continues at coordinate 4,310 of JBQGBW010000024.1, read as the reverse complement.
GGCGCATTCTCTTTGATGCTTCTGGTTGGTGCGGTGGGTGGATTGATGGTTTGGCTGGCGGTGGATCGTGTCGAAGAGAATACAGAGTTTATAAAAGATACCGCGCTTCCCATGTTGGTTGAAGTAGATAATATGGTCATGGCAACAATTGATGTGCAGCAGTGGTTGACCGATGTTTCTGCAACGCGGGAGGTGGGGGGATATGAAGATGCTAAAGCTGCGGTTAAAGATTTTCAAAAAGGTGTAGAAGTTTTTCGTCAGTTTTATCAAAAGAGTGATCAATCCGATCGTTTACGGTTTCTAACCGAGTTAGAAGGGGCTTTTGAGCAGCTTTATCAAACCGGTGATAAGATGGCACAGGCTTATATCAAAGAGGGTGTTGAAGCAGGCAATGTGATTATGGCGCAGTTTGATGCGGACTCCACACGATTACAGGAGCGCATTGGGCAGCTTAGAACCTGGCGTATTGAAGCGGCCAATATGGCAAGTGAAAAAAATCTTGTTTCTGTTGCTGAGGTGCGTTGGGCGTTGATTATTGTCTCGATTGTGGGCGGTTTGGTTGGTGTGGTGCTGGCGAATGCATTAACCTGGAATATTACCAAACCTTTAAGAAAATGTGGTGCGCTTCTTTCGGCGGTATCTACCGGGAATCTCTCTGTCATCTGCCATCCTAGGGGGAAAGATGAAATTTCCAGTCTGTTGCGTCAGGTTTCGACATTATTGAATATGTTGCGTGAGTTGATTACCAATATTCGTAATACTTCTGGACGCCTTTCTGAAGAGAGTACACGTTTAGAAGAGAGTTCCCATGCGGTTTCAACATCGACTGGTGTGCAGGCGGCCTCCGTGGAGAAAACCGCAAGGGCGATCAGTGAAATTCGGCAGAGCGTGCAGAATAACTCTACTAATGCAGAGGAGACCCGGGATCTGGCGCAAAAAACATTTGCTATGGCGCAGCAGAGTGGCCAGGCGGTAGAGCAGTCCACTCAGGCAATGAGTGATATTGCAGAAAAGATCTCTGTTGTCGAAGAGATTGCCCGTCAAACCAATCTGTTGGCGCTCAATGCAGCCATTGAGGCAGCAAGGGCGGGAGAACATGGTAAAGGGTTTGCTGTGGTGGCCGCTGAGGTGCGTAAGTTGGCGGAAAGGAGCCGTGTTTCAGCCACCGAGATCACACAGATTTCTCAACAGAGTGTCAGTATTACTAAAGAGGCCAATCGTCTGTTGGGGGAGATGGTCCCTGCGATGCAACAGACCACCCAACTGGTCGATGAAATTGCCGCCGCCAGTCAGGAGCAACGCCAGAGTGCAGAACATATTGATCGTGAAATGCAGCAGCTTGATCAAGAGATTCAGCAGAATGTGCAGAGTGCAGAACAGCTTGCCAGAGCGACCACTTCATTGACAGAACAGTCAGAGGGGTTGCATCAATCGATTGCCTATTTTCAGCTCGAGGGGGGTGCTCAAACGGCCACGGCATCTGCTTCGGATGACTTTATGGTCTGGGATGATGCCTTGGCCTTGGGACTCTCTGAAATTGACCGTCAGCATAAAGAGTTGGTTAAGTTGGTTAACGCTTTTTATAAGATGGTCAATCATGGTCAGAAAGAGCAGGCTTTCAATACTCTGCTACCTAAGCTTGTGGATTATACGGTGCAGCATTTTGCCTATGAGGAGAAGCTTTTTGATCAGTATGGATATCCCGAAACGGAGGATCATAAGGCATCTCATGAGAAGCTTAAGGCGGATGTAACGCAGTTTGTGCAGCGTATCCAGGGTGGTGATCATGCGGTAACGGTCCAGTTAATGGGCTTCTTAAAGGAGTGGTTGGTTTCGCATATCATGAAAACCGATAAAAAATATGCGCCGTTCCTGCAATCCTGTGGCGTGCGTTAACTTTTTAGCGAACTTTCTCTACTAAAAAAAGACCGATTATAAAGATCGCTTAAATCTATAGGTTCTAAAAGAGAGATCGGTTATTGTGATGTTATCTGAGAGAGAACAGCAACTGTTAATGCGTGGATTGGATGCGGAATTGAGTCGCGTTGAGATGCGTCAACTCTATCGGTTGGTGGCGCATCATCGGGAGGCGCAACAAGAGATGGCGGATTTGGTGGCGCTGGAGGAGTCGCTGTTGGATCTGGATGAAGTGTTAGAAGCAGAGCAACCTTCGGCGGAGTTGGATCACCGTATAAACCAGTTGATCATGCATCAGGAGATGGTTGAAAAAACGCGTTTACACAAAAGAGTCTGGTCCTGGTTACAGTCCCCTCAGGGTATTGTGTTGCAACCCTTCTCCTTTTTAGGAGGAGGGATTGTGGCGGCGCTCTTGCTGTGGTTTTTTCTTCCTCAGTCGAATCAACATATGGCTTTGCAAACGGCGCGGTTGAATATTTTAGATGTGCCTTTTATCCAGGTGAAAGCCAATGTTAACTGGACCAATCGTATAATTGTACAACCTGGAGAGCGTCTTTTAGTGCGTCTTGATCAACCGGAAGGGGAGGCGGTGGTGATGCGTCTGGAAGCTTTGCAGCCCACGCCGGTAATCATCAGTCATGCGCTCCGAAATCGCAGTGAGAGCCAACAAATCATTACGGTGAATGGCATTCGTTATGCCTCGCTGCATGCACCGCGTCAGGGGGATCAGGTGGTGCTGCAAAATCACGGTGAAGCGCCTGTTTTGCTCTTTACGCGTCTGCGCACTGAAACCTCTTTTGAGCAACAGAAAACATTATGATATTTAATCAATGCTAAGGTGGTGCATCATGGGATAGAGTTTTGCAATATCTTTTGGATAATAAGAGATGATGTGATAAAATTATTTTTGCTTAGTTAATTTTTAAATGGGAATTCTATTCATTTTTTTAAGGAGCATTTCTGATGGAAGAACTTTTTTTTATGATTTTACCCATATTTTTAATTGTCATTCTGGCTTTGGGTGTCTGTATTGTGCCGCAGGGAAGTGAGTATACTGTGGAGCGTTGGGGGCGCTATACACGCACATTAACGCCTGGGTTTAATATTCTGGTACCGATTGTGGAGCGTGTGGGGCGAAAATTGAGTGTTATGGAGCAGGTGCTCAATGTGCCTTCGCAGGAGGTGATCACCAAGGATAATGCCATGGTCACTGTCGATGGCGTGGTTTTCTATCAGGTTTTGGATTCAGCAAAAGCGGCCTATGAGGTGTTACAGCTCAATGAGGCCATCGAAAACCTAACGGTGACTAATATTCGTACGGTGATGGGTTCCATGGATCTGGACTCCTTGCTCTCCCACCGTGATGAGATCAACGGTAAACTGCTCTCTGTCGTGGATCTGGCCACCAACCCCTGGGGTGTAAAGGTGACCCGGATTGAAATTAAGGATATTACGCCACCGGCGGATCTTGTGGACTCCATGGCGGGACAGATGAAAGCAGAAAGGGATAAGCGGGCTGCTGTTCTGGAGGCTGAAGGTGTACGTCAATCGCAGATTTTAAAAGCAGAAGGCGAAAAACGCTCTGCGATTCTTCAGGCGGAAGGGATAAAAGAATCGACGATTTTAGAGGCGGATGGTCAGAAGGAGGCCGCTTTTTTAGATGCGGAAGCCAGAGAGCGGTTGGCACAGGCGGAAGCACGGGCCACAGCGATGGTTTCTCAGGCGGTGGAGAATGGTAAAGTAGAGGCTCTAAACTACTTTATTGCGCAGAAATATGTGCAATCTCTGGAGATGATCGCATCGGCTGAGAATCAAAAGGTGATCTTTATGCCTTTGGAGGCCACACAGGTGCTTGGCTCTTTAGGTGGTGTGGGTGAGTTGGTTAAAGAGGTCTTTCCCCATAAGGACAAAGACCAATAGAGGATTATCGTTATGGAAGAGTTGTCACGCAGTTTTATGATCAGTGCCTGGCACTGGTGGACTCTGGGTCTGGTTCTTATGGTGCTTGAGATGCTTCTGCCAGGGATCTATCTGCTCTGGATGGGGGTTGGCGGCATTGTGACAGGACTGTTTTTGTGGCTGATCCCCTCACTCTCCTGGCAGTTCCAGATCTTTATTTTTGTGTTATTCTCTTTGGGTTCGGTGATTGGGTGGCGACTCTTCTCAAAAGCACACCCACCGCCACCGACAGACCATCCCAACTTAAATCAGCGCAGCGCACAGTATGTGGGTAGAAAAGTGCGTGTGTGTGAGGCCATTACGTTGGGGCGGGGTAAAGTGCGTGTGGATGACTCACCCTGGATTGCCTGTGCCAAGGAGGATATTGCGGTGGATATGATGGTTGAAGTGGTTGCCGTGGAAGGCGCCGAATTGCATGTGGTTGCGTGTCGTTA
>JBQGBW010000023.1:0-50338 GCA_052043475.1 Magnetococcales bacterium HHB-1 | reverse complement strand
AGGAGCACAGCTGGGTAGCCACGCTTGGAAGGGATAACCGCTGAAAGCATCTAAGCGGGAAGCCCCCCTCAAGATTACTTTTCCCAATGAGAATCGTTGAAGAAGACAACGTTGATAGGCTGGGTGTGGAAGTGCAGTAATGCATGAAGCTGACCAGTACTAATTGTTCCATTGGCTTTTTGAGTTCTCTCTATTCTTAGATCTCCGACCCATTTCTTTCAGTTGTTAAGGTAAATATTTTTCTGAATATTTTTAAATAGATTTAAAAATTTCCAGCTCTCATAGAAGGGCCTAGGTAAAAGCACATACTTTATGCACTCCTTTGTGCATAAAAAAAAGTTTTCCAGGGATTAAAACATTTAAAGAAAGTTTGGCTCAAAGATAGAGTCTCCTCTTTTAGATAAGGGTCTATATTATAGAACTTCTCTTTCTAAGAGCAGGGCTTACATTCTAGAACTTTCTTCTCTCATAGAAGGGCTTTAGGCAAGCTCATACTTTATGCACTCCTTTGTGCGTGAGGAAATAGAAGGGCCTTGCTAAAAGGCTCATACTTTATGCACTCCTTTGTGCGTAAAGAATAGCGCGGGATGGAGCAGTTCGGTAGCTCGTCGGGCTCATAACCCGAAGGTCGCAGGTTCAAATCCTGCTCCCGCATCCAAGATGTTTTGTAGGGTTTTTAGGTCATAAGCGTTTGCTTATGGCCTTTTTGGGTTGGTTGAGTACTTTTTATGTTGGTGTGGTGCCTGTATAATGGTTTCGACACTTTATTTTGTAAGGAGGATGTGATGAGTAGTGTTTTAGATGCTTGGGATGATCGCTGGAATACAAATATTTTATCTGTTGACCAGGAGCATAAAAGGCTTTACGAGATTTTTGTCTCACTCAATGATGCTTGTCTTGAGGGATTGGAGGGATCTGTTATTCAATCAATTATTGAGGAGCTTCTTGATTATACGGATAAACATTTTGCCAATGAAGAGGCGATGCTTGAAAAATATGGGTATAAAAATTTAGAGGAGCACCAGGCGATTCATAGGGATCTTAAAGAGCAGGTGAAAGCCTTTAAAGAGAAAATTCTCTCCTCTTCGGATCGAACGGCGGTTGCTTATGAGGTGGGGGCTTTTGTTGAGACATGGCTTATTCAGCATATTTTGGAAGAAGATTTTAAATATCTGAAGCATGTTGAGGTATAGGGTGCGTTTTGGTCTGATTTATATAAAAATGCATGCAGATTTTTGCTTGGGTTGTTTTAAGCGTTTTTAGTGCAGTAAGCTTTTTTGTAAGGGGCTCTATGCCGGAGCAGGTGTAAAAAATATAATGAGAAGAACCACTAATCAATGGGATGGTGGTTCTTATGGTGTATGAAAACCTGATAATATTTTAGAGAATTATTGAAAATTAAACTTGACGGAAATAAGACGGTTCTCTTAAAATCTCTATCTGCATCATGAAAAGAAATGTATTTCCACACCTTTTTTTGTTTACAGAGAAAATCAATGATCAAAAAACTTCGACTTCCTCTGATGACTTTTCCGCTTTTTTTACTGCTTTTAATTTCGGGGTGCTCGCTGCCAAAGCCAATGCATATTGCAACCCTCGATAATCCCGAAAATGTTGATAAGGATGTTCGTTTTCGTACCGATTATTATCTCTTTACGTTGCGCTCATGCCCTGATGACTCTACAGAGATCGAATCCTTACAGCGTTTTCGTCTCCTTGGCAAAAGTGATGCATTTTGGAATAAAGTTTTTTTTGAATCGGGGTTTGTTCCTAAAGATGAGATTGAAAGGCTTTCCCAATATGCCTTGACTAAGGGGCTTGGAGAAGGATACAAAAAAGAAGATAAGGAGCGTGATGGGGCAGGCATAAGTAAAGAAGATCTTACAGAAATGAAAACAAGCATACTTTCAAAAATTGACAGCAAAGGAAATGAAATTCTTAATAAGCCTGCTAAGCCTATCAAGATTGAAGAAAAAAACAAAAAATGTCCTCGTAACACCACCACCCAAAAATATTTTCTATTAGGTCCGCACGGTTTAAAAGAGGTTCGTCAAGATAGTCTTTTAGTCTTCGCACTCACCATTGATGCAAAACCTCTATTAGACTCCCTCAAAGATCCGCTCAATAAGTTGGGATATCCCCTTGAGGAGGCTCCTTTTACCTCTTTAAAAAGAAGTGCAGAGGTAAATAAATTACTTAAAGCTCAGAACTATCTTCTTCGTTACTCAAAGAAAAGCGTGGACTGTTCAGGAGGAAAAAGCAAGTCTGAAGGTTGTGTAGAGCATCTCACCGGAAATATCCGTAAGCAGCTTGGTCTTGGCCAGGGAAATGCCCAGCTAAAATCTCTTCTGGAAAAAGGCGTAAAACAGGTGCAGTGAAAAGCCTGATAACTAAGTGAAAACAGCTATGAATAACGCTTTGCGAACATTATATCAAACCACGATTTTTCCGCATCTCTCATCAAGGAGTTCTCTTATGTTTTACCGGTTGATCGCACTCATTCTCCTTCCTCTTACCCTTCCCCTTTTTGGTTGTTCTTATCTAACGCCTTCTGGAGCTATGCAGGTCGATGTTTCTGTCTATAAAGGACCTCTATCCAAACCTAAAGAGATACAGCGCGCTGAACTGGAGGCTGTCATTGATGAAGCTCTAAAAATGTTCAAAGACGCTCAGACATTTACGCTTGTCTTAGGGCCAAAAAAAATTACGGAAAAATTAAGGGGAGAGTTCAGAGATGCTCCAGAGTGTCCGCCAAAGCCTCTAACAGTTTCAGGTGCTATTAATAGATCAATAATTAATGGTGGCAACCCTACCTGGCCAACGATCTATTCTCATGTTGCTTCAGCAGTTAGTGCTCTTGAATGTTTGCAACTGGCCTTTAACGGCCCGTCACAAAACTTTGGACAGATACAGGATCACATCGACTTTTTAGATAACAGTGCCAAAGATGCAGAGAAGATAATCCAAGAAACGAATAATCTGATTCAAGAAACAGATGGGAAAATGCAAGTCATGCAGAAAGTGATCCAACAAGAGCAGAAACGGATCCAAGAGAAACAAGGGCAGATCCGTGCAAAACAGAGGCAGAGTTTGCAGCGTCAAAAAGATGTTAACAGAGAAATTAGTACTGCTTACGCTAAACTAAAACAAGAAAAAAACAAGCAAGAGAAGTCTCAAAAAAATTTTGATTCAGATAAGAAAAAAAAGGAAGAACTGAAAAATCTTTTGATTGAAACATCTAAACTGGGAATGGCTTTTCAAGCTAAAGCAACCTCTATGATTGGTTATCTCAACACACATCAAGACCTTCTGCCTCGCGGAGTGCTTGACTTTCATAGAAGTTGGCCTTTCGCAACTCTTAATAGACTAACATCTCGAATCGTCCGGCTAGCCATTCTTTTTGCTGAATATGGCAATCAACTCAGTTCTCGCACCGATCTGCTCTATAAACTGGAGATTGATGGTAAAACAATCAAAGAGTTGCCTCTTCGCGACTATCTAAGAGATTCTTCTCCCTCCGACTTCAATAAGCTACATGAATGGATGGAGACGGTTCTGATGAAATCAGAGGCTCCTGTTCGACATCGACTGTTCTCTCACCTCTATCATGACCGCTACTGGTCCAATATCAATCGCGTCTATGCCAGCGGTATAGGTAAAACACGCATTGCGCTCGTACGAGATGATCTAGGCAACTGGAACCTGAAAGGCTTTGCCAACGACCCTTCAGAAGTAACCAAAGCTTTTGGTAATATGACCACTGCTTTGGCCAAATCCGTGGCTGATGCAGCGGCTAAAGTTGGTACAGGTGGTGGAAATATCGCATTAACTCAAGCCATCTCTGCACTGAAAACAGCAACGACCCCAAAGCGTGATTCAGAGCAGAAAATTTATAACAAAATCATTGAAAAAGCCAAAGAGGAGCTTGATAGGGATATCACAGATTTCCTGGACAATAATAAGGGCAAAGCTTTTACCAGTAAAGAGGAAGAGGAGCTTGCCGAAATCCTCAACAAATATCAGATTGTACTTGATGCCATTCCCTAACATCTTCTAACCCTAAAAAAGGCGACATTGCACTCCAATGTCGCCTTTTTTTTCCTAATTATGGATAAAATAATTCTATATAGGTATTGATCATATTGAGAAACTGGATTGCATCGATTTAATAGAGTATATTAAATATTTCATTTCGGTTAGCAGAGGAGAGGTTGATGCCAGATCTATGGATTGCGGTGGTTATTGGTGGGTTATCTATTATCACAATCTCCTCGTTGGCTTATGCTTATCACATTAAGAGATCAAGAAAATATTATCGTGAGCGCTATGCTTTGGCCGCGCTCCCCGTTATTTTTAGCTTATCCGCCTTAGCGATCATTTCTGTGGCCTCTGTTCCACCATGGACGATTGTTGCCGCGTTATTTAAATATGTTACAAATCCTGGTATTGGTTTTGAGATTCCTTCTTCGCCCCATTGGGCTGAGAAAATTTTAATTTTTCTCTTCGCCTATTATGTGATCAAGGTTATCTATCAGTTTTTTCATTCATGGGATGAAGGATATCCAAGGTCTGTGGCGCAGGTGAAAAGGGAGTCTCTGGCTGATGCGGATCCCATGCTTCACACAGAAGCCTGGGATGAGTTGAAATATCTTCTTAAAAGACAAAAGCGAAAAGTTTTTGATGAGAATTTAGCTGATCGCTCTTCAGAGCCCTTTGATCAACCTGAAACCGAATCTTTGGCTTGGCATGAAGAGGCGAAAAAGCTTCTCACCTTAAAGTGGAATATTCATAGCTTTTCTAAATACTATAAACAGCAAACCTGTTGGATTGGTAAAAATAGACAGACCAATGCAATTACCGCGCTCTTTTGCTGTCATGAGCACCCCACAGATTTACAGTTACAAGCATTTGTTCAATTTGTTAAGGATCAGAATAGGGATGCGACCTTTCCATTTGAGTGGTATGTGGCGATTCGTCATGGCGATATGGAGGAGACAAAGGAGATCGTTTCTGGCGTTGAGATTAGATTCTTCTATAAAAAGAGCATGTTAGATGATCTTGTTGATTTTAGAGAATATTTTAATTATATCGGTGATCGTGTGGAGAAGGATCAACTTACAGGATATGATAAGACTATCCTTGATATCTATACGCCATCTTTGATTGAAGATGACCAAGGAGAGACGATTGATGAAAATCTGGAGCAGTATCTTGAGAAGTGGTTAACAGAGCCGGGGCCGCGCCAACTGGCTTTGTTGGGAGAGTTTGGCCAGGGCAAGAGTACCGGCGCTCTGATGTTCACTTATCATCTTATTCAAAAATATGGCTCACACTGTCCGCGTATTCCTCTGATCATTGAGTTGCGTGGAAAAATTCCTTACGCTCAAGATGCTTTAGGTTTCTTATCCGATTGGTGTGGACGCTTTAATATTAACGCCAATGCATTGATGATGCTCATTAAGGCGGGAAGGGTTCTGTTGATCTTTGAAGGCTGTGATGAGATGGCCAATGTTTATAGAGCAGAGGATAAGAGGGCGCACTTCAGGGCGTTATGGCAGTTCTGTTATCAAAAGTCGAAAATTTTAATTACCGGTAGGGCTAACTTTTTTGAAAACACACCGGAGTTACGCGATCTTCTTGTGGTGCAGCCTCCCCAGGCACATAGGTTCTATACAGAGTACATTAAGCTTAAACCTTTTGACTTAGAACAGATCGAAGATAGTTTGCGGGAGTCGGATGTTGAAACCAGGGAAGGTATTCTAAAACAGGCTGGAAAGGGCGGCGCGTTTCTTGATCTGGTTGCACGTCCATCACTGCTCTATACAGTAAGTCGTCTATGGCATCATCGAGAGTTACAGGAGAATCGAGAAAATATCACCTCTGCCCGTGTTATCAGCCTTTTCCTAAGGGATGTATTGAGTCGTCAAACCAGTAAGGTGCGTAAACATAGAGAGCAGTATATGTGGCTCTTTGAAAAGGAGAGACTCTTTTTTATGCATGCAGTTGCTGTAAAGATGGCTAAAGAGAAGTGGCGCAATCAGATCGAGAATCATGAACTGACAAGGTTGGTTCGATTTTTGATCGAAAAGATGCCGGATACATTAAATCTCTCTACAGATCATGATCAATCCCAGGATATGCATGATCAGATGATCAAAAGAGCTCCAAAGCAGACGCTAAAGTCTTGGGTCAATTCAGATGAAGAGGCGATTGATAAAATTGTTATGGAGATAAAATCATGTGGTATCCTTGTGAAGGACTTTAGTCGAGATAACACGTTTAAGTTTGCGCATAAATCATTTTTTGAGCTTCTGTTCTGTGAATATGGCTTTGGTCGCTTTGTTTATAAAACAAAAATAGATAATCGTTCAGCTGGAATGAAATTTTTGAATAAAGAGGTTGGTCTTAATTGGCAGGAATATATCCTTCATAATGATACAACGTTTAGTTTATTTGTTGATCTTATTGAAAATGAGTTTGAGATGAAGGAGGATTGGTGTGTTGTATGGAGAAGGTTGTTTGGAAGTATGAATGTAGCAGCAATAAAAACCATTTCACCTTTTCTTTTTATGTCAATAAGATCTGAACTTTTGAATAAAGGTAGGACAAACTTTTTATTTGTTGTTTATATTACTCTTATCCCTGTTTATTTTATTTCTATCTATCTGTTTTGGTACGAAGAATTTGAGGTCTTGTTAAAAAAAATAATTGGTCTTTTTAATGATTCTTTGTTTTTATTGTTTTATTATCCTACTGTCGTTGTTTTGCTTTTTGCTTTGTTTAATCAAACGTCTAATGCAAAACATATGCGTTTTGTTCTGTTCCTTATGAATAAAATAGGTGTAGATGGTCAATCAATAAGAATCTGTTTGAGTAAAAGCATTCTTCAGGTGTATGGGGCTTTGCAGAAATCAAAAGTTCCTTGGAGCAGAGCCTCAGACAACAGATTTGTGCCAGATAATCGAAAAAACACTTAACGCTTCTTCCCTGCAAGAAATGCCTTCACATCCGCATTATCGATCCGTTCATAGATCTCTTCAACGGTAAGCTTTAAATCAATGGCTTGTAGTGAGATGACATCACCTAACCTGTAACGATCACATCGCCACCCCTGATCACATCGCCTGTGAATCTCAATCAAAGCTATATGTTGCTCGACGATCAGATACTCTTGCAGTGATTTAATCTCTTTATAAGCAGCAAGCTTACCTTCCCGATCATATCGGTGGGTGCTTTTGGATGTAACCTCAATAAGGATGAGGGGATGCTCTGTGTAGAGCGTTTTATCCTCAGGATGATCACACTTTACCACAACATCAGGATAGTAGTATCTTCTACCAACCTTTACCTTAAAATCATTGGGATAAGCATCACAGGGTAGACCTTCTAAAGCATTACCCAATTTTCGGCTTAAGGTTGCGGTAAGACGGTTGTGCTGTTCGGTGGAATCAACCATGGCATAAACATAGCCATCAATATATTCATGGCGGATATCGCTATTTAGCTCCCCTTCTAAATAAGCCTTTTCTGTCAGGCGATAGGTTTCGGCTGGTTCCATAACGATCACCAAAAGCTCTTTAAAAAAAAGCGTTTCTCAACTTTTTTGAGAAACGCTTTTTTAGATTTCTGACGATTTTTTAAGCAAACAGCGCTTTGACGCCTTGGACTAAAAGTCCCACCTGCACAGTGGAGAGGTTCAACGCCTGACGTACGGGGTTCTCAATGAGCCAGATAAGAAAATCCAGTAGATCAGATCCAGTGGCGCCGGCATTTTTAAGATCATCGATCACAGCGAGGATTGAGCGGGGACTTCCTTCTGCATCCAGAGCATCGACACCAAATCGGGAGAGAGTATCTTTGGCGGCACCGGCTTCTAAATTACCTAAACTCTCCGTCATCGCCTCTTCGACGCCAGGAATGCCAAAGTTGGCGAACATGCTCCGCTCTCCACCCATCAGTTCCTCGGCGGCGGAACCAAGGTTATCCAGGGTAGGGGCTTCTTCAGTCACACTCTGGACAGTCTCTTCGATTGCGCCAGTGATATCAGAAGCTTTTGTTGTGGCTTCTTCAACCGCATCAGAGACAGCCTCTATAGTTCCTTCAGCACCACCGGATACCGTACTTATCGTATCTTTTACTGCTTCAACGCGACTTGTACCAACCAGAGAATCCTCAGAAACACCCGTTGTGGCGGCATCCAGAGCGACCTCTGTACCAATAATGCCACCTAAAGCAGAGGCGGCTACTGCGGTAATCTCATCAGGCGCGTAGATGGCGCTCTCTGTTTTGATTGTTCTTTCGAGTTTTCGTTGTTCACGGCTCTTTTTGGGCTTTTTGGAGCGCCACTTAAGTTTCAGTTTAATGCTGGTCTCTGTGGAGCGTTTGCCCTGCCGCTCTTTTAGATCTACTTCACCACGAAATTTTGCAATAATCTCTTGAGCAGCGTCTGTGGCTTGAAAGTCTCCAGCATCAATGCGATCTGCAATCACGCGTAGAAAACTCGCCATCTCCTCTGGAGAGGGGCGTTTTTTACTCTCCATCTTAATTTTATGGCGTCCCTTGCGACGCTTTTGACGCTTTGTCTTAAAGGATAAATTGTGATCATTCTTTAAAGAAGCAAACGAATCGCGCATAACATCAGCACCCTTAAATTTAGGTTTGGAGTGACTATTTTTTTTTACAGGCTGTTGCAGATTAGTCTTTTCACTAAACATTCACACGCTTATTTATAATAGAATAAAAGACCTGGTGCAAATCTTACATAAAAAAAGAGCGCCGTTTAAATTGGCGCTCTTTTTTTTAAAACAGCTTTTTTTATTTAAGCTCAAGGCTTTCTGTTGGCCTCTCCAGAGAGTTCACCTAAATATCTCTCCGCTTCTAAAGCCGCCATGCATCCAGAGCCTGCCGCAGTGACCGCCTGACGATAAACGCTGTCCTTTACATCTCCAGCGGCAAAAACGCCCTCAATATTGGTAGCAGTGGAATCAGGCTTGGTGATCAGATAGCCTGAATCATCTTTTTCGAGGGCTTCAAAGGGCGCGGTGTTGGGGGTGTGGCCGATAGCGACAAAAACCCCATGAACAGGCAGATCATTGGTTTCATTGGTTTTAACATTCTTAAGGCGCAAAGCTTTAACGCCGCCATCATTGGGATCGCCTAAAATTTCATCCACCACCGAATCCCAGACCGGTTCAATCTTTTCATTGGCGAACATGCGATCCTGCATCACCTTTTCAGCACGCAGGGCATCGCGGCGATGAATCAGATAGACTTTGGTGGCAAAGTTGGTAAGGAAAATCGCCTCTTCCACAGCAGCGTCACCGCCACCCACCACAGCAACCTTTTGATCCCGGAAGAAGAAACCATCACAGGTGGCGCAGGCCGAGACGCCATAGCCTTTAAGTTTTTCCTCAGACTCCAATCCTAACCAGCGTGCAGAAGCCCCCGTGGAGATCACTAAAGCATCACAGGTATAGATATCGCCAGAGTCACAGGTGAGGGTATAGGGTTTTTTACTGAAGTCGGTTTTCATCACCGTATCAAAGATCACTTCAGTACCAAAACGTTCGGCTTGAGCCTGCATCTTCTGCATCAACTCCGGGCCTTGGATGCCCTCTTCGAAGCCGGGAAAGTTATCCACTTCCGTGGTGATGGTGAGTTGTCCACCGGGCTGCATACCCTGGATGATCACAGGTTTTAAGTTGGCTCTTCCTGCATAGATTGCGGCAGTATATCCCGCAGGACCAGATCCTAAGACAATCAGAGGATGATGTTTGGTTTCAGACATTCAATATTCTCCGTATAAAGGTCAGAGCCTTTTAAATGTTAATTTTATGGTCTAATCAATAAAATTTTGATTGATTGAACTGATGCTCTCAGGAGACAATCTATCAAAAAATAGCGCACTTTCAAGAGTGAAAAATATCAAGGGAGATCCAAAAGGATCTCTCTATTGCCAGGGCGCTTTAAATTATTATATATTTCCCTGGATGAAAAATCGAGTGAGGGGATCTGTTTTTCCCTTATTATATGGATCAATCAAAGATCAATCCGCACCCAACTTTGTCAGGTGGCTTAATTATGGGCATTGTTCTCTACAACACCAAATCACGTAAAAAAGAGCCGTTACATCCCCTTGAAGAGGGTAAAATTAAGATGTATGTCTGTGGCGTAACGGTCTACGATTATTGCCATATTGGTCATGCACGGGTGATGGTGGTCTTTGATGTAGTCGCACGCTACTTAAGAGCCCGTGGTCTGGATGTCACCTATGTGCGCAACTTTACCGATGTGGATGATAAAATTATTCGTCGTGCCCAGGAGAATGGGGAGAGCATCAAAGATCTCACCGAGCGCTTCATTAAGGCTTTTGAAGAGGATATGGATAACCTCGCTGTAGAGAAAGCCACCATTGAGCCCAAAGCGACCGAACATATGCAAGAGATGTTCGAAATTATTGAGCGTCTTATCGATAAAGGGTTGGCTTATGAGAAATCTGGTGATCTCTTCTATTCGGTGAAAGCTTTTCCAAAGTATGGTCAACTCTCTGGCCGCAATCTCGCGGATCTTGAAGCCGGTGCCAGGGTGGAGATCTTAGAGAGTAAAAGTGATCCGCTTGATTTTGCGCTCTGGAAGTCGGTTAAAAATGATGAACCGGCCTGGGACTCTCCTTGGGGGCGGGGGCGTCCGGGGTGGCATATTGAGTGCTCTGCGATGAGTCGCACCTATCTTGGTGACACCTTTGATATCCATGGTGGAGGAAAAGATCTGGTTTTTCCTCACCATGAGAATGAGATCGCTCAGACCGAAGGGGCGACGGGAAAACCTTATGTAAACTACTGGATGCATAACGGTTTTGTTAATGTGCTCTCCGAGAGTGGCGAGCGCGAGAAGATGTCTAAAAGTTTAGGCAATTTTAAGACCATCCGTGATCTTTTAGAGGAGTTTCCCGGAGAGGTGATTCGCTTTTTTATCCTCAACAGCCACTATCGCAATCCCCTCGATTTTGGCCATGCACTTCTGGAGTCAGCACAGAATGGCCTTGATCGTCTCTACACCGCCATGGCGAAAGCAGAAGAGGTCTTAGGTGATCTTCCTGAACCGCAATCTCCTGAAAAAGCATCGAATAAAGAGACTCAGGAGGTTACAAACTTCTTCTCTGCGATGGATGATGATTTTAATACCCCTCGTGCCTTGGCTTCTCTTTTTGATCTGGGAAAAAAGATCAATCGACTGGTTGGTGAAAAAGGTGATCTGGATGAAATCAGGACGCAGACGGCGCTATTGCGTGGTTTAGGTGGTGTTTTAGGCGTGCTTGGGCAGACGCCAAAAGCGTGGTTTCAGCGGCAGACCGAAGGGCTTATTGAATCAGAGATTGAAACACTGATTCTTAAGCGTAATGAAGCGCGTAAAGCGAGAAATTTTGCTGAAGCGGACCGTATTCGTGATCAACTGGCCGAAGAGGGGGTTACCCTCCTTGATGGTCGGGAGGGGACACGCTGGAGACGATCATGAGTCGTTCTAGGAAAGCTTTTGAAAAACGTGGTGATCAAAGTCGAAGATCAACAAAGGGGGTTAAAGATTCTGGAGAGGGTTCTGACTGGATTGTTGGCATCAATGCGGTTCTTGCGCTACTGCAAGACCCGGAGCGGCCTGTGGATGAGGTCTGTGTACTACATGGTTCTCGCAATCGACGGGTTGGTGAAATTATCGATCATGCCAGAGCGCGGGGGGTAAGGCCTAAATTTCTTGATCGCAACTGGTTTGACCGCCTTAATCTTGGTGTAATCCATCAGGGAGTGGCTGTTCGTGCCGCACTGCGTGTCCAACCCCGCTTCGAGCCCCTTCTTGAGAAACTTTCAAAGCAGGAGACGCCACCACTTCTTCTGATTCTTGATGGCGTTCTTGATCCAGGTAATTTGGGCGCAATTATGCGCTCAGCCTGGATGTTTGGTGCGCATGCGGTGATCACCACAAAAGATCGGGCGGCACCACTTACGCCTGTGGCGGCGAAGGCTTCGGTGGGGGCGGCTGAAAAACTGGATTTAGTAAGGGTAACCAATCTGGCGAGAGCTTTAAGAACATTGCAGGAGGAGAACTTTTTTATCTTTGGCCTTGCCGGTGAAGCAGAAAAAAGTTTAAGCCAGGCCAACTTCTCTGGGGCCTCAGCGCTTATTATGGGCAGTGAGGAGAAGGGCTTACGCCGTTTGACGCGGGAGCATTGTGATGAACTATTGGCGATTCCTATGATTGAGAAGGGGGGCTCACTCAATGTCTCTGTGGCTGCTGGTGTGGCGCTCTATGAGGTCCAACGGCAGCGCGGCCAAAACGTCTGATATCCTTCATGATATCTTCTTTTATTTCTCTAAAATGTCTTTTTCATCCTCTTTATCTGTGCGAGAACAAAGATTCTCGCGTTGCTTTTAAAAATAGCGAAAAGTTCCTGGCCGTGACGCCAAAAGGCGGGTAAATTGCGGAAACGTTTTTTTTATGCTTAGCAATTTTTAGCGATTTTCGAATATTTTTCGAGCGGCTTTCGAGCGCTTTTTCTTGCTTATATTAATCAACAAAAGTGGGATGCATATTTCGACGGAAGGCATGCATTTCGATAAAAAAATCAGGGGATGGAGATGGCGAGATATTTTCCCGCCGCAGTAGAGCGAATCCCAGAAGCTTATCTGCTTCTTTTGGTCATCATCTGTTTTAACATTTCAACTGTAGCAGCCAGTTCTGAACTGAGAGAAGATTTTAAACAGAAGCGTTCTGTGGCATCGCTTTGTAAAAAGATTGGTAGTAAGTTGGGCAGTGTCTCAATCAAGGAGTGTTTAAGCCATAATATGGTGGCCTCAGGCGGTGTTTCTGTTAAGGGTTCTCCTATTTTGATCAAAGAGTATGGCCCTGTAGGGGGGAGAAAGCCGCAGGCGCGTATTCTGCTTTTTGGTGGCATTCATGGCGATGAGTACGCTTCGGTGAGCGTTATCTTTAAATGGATGAAAACGCTTAACCGGCATCATTCGGGACTTTTTCACTGGCTGGTGATGCCGCTGACCAATCCGGATGGCCTTCTACGTAAAGAATCGCAAAGAATGAATCACCGTGGTGTGGATCTTAACCGCAACTTTCCTACAGACGATTGGCTTAAGCAGAGTCAGGATTACTGGATTAATAAAATGAGAAAAGATCCGCGTCGTTATCCGGGGCCTGCCGCGTTAAGTGAACCAGAGAGTCGCTGGATCGCCTGGTTGATCCACTGGTTTAAGCCGCATGTCATTGTCTCTGTCCATGCGCCTTATGGTTTGCTCGATTTTGATGGCCCACCTGCATCTCCGCCTAAAAAACTGGGGCACCTCTATCTTGATCCGATGGGAACCTATCCGGGTTCTTTGGGGCGCTATGGGGGGATCACAAAGAATATCCCTGTGATCACCATTGAGTTGACCTATGCGGGCATTATGCCGACCAAAAAGGAGATTCGCCAGATCTGGGTGGATATGGTGCGTTGGTTGGTTAAAAATACAAAGGATACGCAACCTGCGCCTGCGCCGCTCTCTTTTCCAAGAAAAACACCACGGACATTGCCATGAACAGCCGCCTAAATCGCCTTCAATCCTATCCCTTTGAGAAGCTTAATGCGCTTTTCAGTACAATCAAGCCCTCTTTAGATCATGCCCCTTTAAGCCTCTCGATTGGTGAGCCCAAACATCCACCTGTTGAGTGGATGCTAAAAACCCTTCAGGAGGCGCTACCTAAAACCTCGATCTATCCCACCACCCGTGGTGATAAGGCGTTGCGTGAAGCGATTAAAGGCTGGATCTCTCAACGTTTTTCTGTTCCAGAAGAGTGGATTGATCCAGATCAACATATTCTTCCTGTCAACGGTACGCGAGAAGCGCTTTTCTCGATTGCTCAGACGTTAGTGGATGAAAAAGATGATCCTCTGGTGCTCATGCCCAACCCCTTTTATCAGATTTATGAAGGGGCCACACTGATGGCTGGTGGAACGCCCTATTATGTGGATGCAACGGAGGAGAATGGTTTTCTTCCCGATTATGCAGCGCTTCCTGAGGCGGTTTTAGAACGGACCCAGTTGGTCTATCTCTGCACCCCCTCTAATCCGACGGGAGCGACTTATAATCTAGCGCAGTTAAAAAAACTGATTGCTCTGGCGGATCAATATGATTTTATTATCGCTTCAGATGAGTGCTACTCTGAGATTTGGTATGACACGCCACCGGCGGGCATACTTGAGGCGGCCACAGATTTGGGGAGAGATGGTTTTCAACGCTGTCTGGCCTTTCATTCGCTCTCTAAACGTTCTAACCTTCCTGGGGCAAGGACTGGATTTGTCGCAGGAGATGCAGAAATTTTAAAGCGTTATTTTCAGTTGCGTACCTATACTGGCTGTGCTACACCACCATTTATTCAGCATCTAGCGACAGCCGCCTGGCAGGATGAGCAACATGTTGAAGATAATCGCAAGCTCTACCGGCAGAAGTTGGCGGATGCTCTGGAGATTTTAGCCCCTCTCAAACCACAAGCACCTCAAGCGAGTTTTTATCTCTGGCTTAAAGTGCCTGGCGGTGGAAAACAGTTTGCCATGGAACTCTTTGAGAAGTGGAATGTGGTTGTGCTTCCGGGGGAGTATCTTGGTCGAGAAAATCCTGAGCATAATCCCGCCGCACCTTTT
Source organism: Magnetococcales bacterium HHB-1 (assembly GCA_052043475.1). Taxonomy (GTDB): domain Bacteria; phylum Pseudomonadota; class Magnetococcia; order Magnetococcales; family JBQGBW01; genus JBQGBW01. The sequence goes on along the minus strand of JBQGBW010000023.1, from coordinate 35,652 downwards.
ATTCGTATTGCGCTGGTGGAGAGTCTGGAAAAAAATCGTGAAGCGTTGCAACGTCTGGCTGCGTGCGCTAAACCATACCTTTAGCTATCTATTTCCATCTTTATATGTAGAGTAACGCCTATGTCTGCACTGCAAGAAATCATCGAATCCGCTTGGGAGAATCGGGGTGACCTCTCCTATGATACGCAAGGTCCCGTTCGTGAAGCGGTTGATGAAGCCATACAGCAACTGGATCGCGGTCATATCCGTGTTGCTGAGCCCTCCTCAGAAGGGGCTCATGGGTGGGTTGTCAATGCCTGGGTTAAAAAGGCTGTTCTGCTCTCTTTCAGTTTGAATGATAACATGCTTATGGGGGAGGGCGATCTGCGCTACTTTGATAAGGTGCCTTTAAAGTTTGCGGACTGGAGTGAAGCGGATTTTAGAAAAGCGGCTATCCGTGTGGTTCCACCAGCGACGGCGAGGAAGGGGAGCTATTTTGCGCCAGGATGTGTGCTCATGCCCTCTTATACCAATCTTGGCGCTTATGTGGATTCCGGCTCCATGATCGATACCTGGGCGACGGTGGGTTCCTGTGCTCAAATTGGTAAAAATGTCCATATCTCTGGTGGCGCTGGCATTGGTGGTGTCCTGGAGCCTCTGCAAGCAAATCCTGTGATCATCGAAGATGGTTGTTTTATCGGGGCGCGTGCTGAAGTGGCGGAAGGGGTGATTGTGGGTAAGGGCTCTGTGCTCTCCATGGGGGTCTATTTAGGACAATCCACCCGCATCATTGATCGTGCCACCGGAGAGGTTCATATGGGTTATGTGCCGCCTTACTCCGTGGTGGTCTCTGGTACGCAGCCTGGAAAGCCTTTGGCGAATGGCCAGCCTGGTCCCAATCTTTACTGTGCGGTGATTGTTAAAACGGTGGATGAGAAAACCCGTTCTAAAACCGGTATTAATGAGCTGTTGCGGGAGTAATTATGGCGATTGACCCCCTCCCACTGCTTAAGGACCTGATTCAGATTCGCTCGGATCATGCAGAAGATAAACAGTGCCAGGCGTTGATTACAGAGCGTTTGAATCAGCGTGGCTTTCACGTGCATCAATGTCCTTTTGGATCGGTTCATAATATCTATGCCCGTTTAGGAGAACAGAGCCCTAACTTCTGCTTTGCTGGCCATACTGATGTGGTTCCTGCCGGAGAAGAGGAGGCGTGGCGACAGCCTCCTTATGCGGCAAAAATTGAAGAAGATATTATTTATGGTCGTGGCGCCTGTGATATGAAAGGGGGCTTGGCGGCGATGATCACCGCTGTGGAGAACTTTCTTGATTTAAATCCACAGTTTATCGAACAGAACCGGGGTTCAATCTCTTTTTTGATCACTGGCGATGAAGAGGGGGATGCCGTTGATGGTACGGTACGCGTGCTGGAGTGGCTTGCAGCAAGAGGGGAGAAGATCGACCTCTGTCTTGTGGGCGAACCCTCCAGCGCTGAGACGCTCGGTGACTGCATTAAAAATGGCCGCCGGGGTTCGATCAATGGTGAAATTACGGTCACAGGTGTTCAAGGTCATGTGGCCTATCCTCATAAGGCGGAGAATCCCATTCATGGTGCGCTCGTCATACTCGATAAGCTGGCCTCTCACCGCTTTGATCAGGGCAATGATTACTTTCAGCCCACATCGTTCCAGTTTACCGCGATTCACTCAGGTGGTCATGTCACCAATGTGATTCCTGGTCAACTTAACGCGCGCTTTAATATTCGCTTCAACACAGAGCATACGCCTGAAAGCTTGATTGAGATCATTGAAGGTTATCTTCAGCAAGGAGAGAAGGGGAATCTCCGCTTTGAACTAAAAACAACCGTCAGTGGTCTTCCTTTTCTAACACCTGAAGGATCGCTCACTAAAAAACTGATCAGTTCAATTAAAGAGCAGATTCCTGAAATCACGCCTGAACTCTCCACCGGTGGTGGCACTTCTGATGCCCGTTTTATCTCGCGCTACTGCCCTGAAACGGTGGAGTTTGGCCTGCCCGGTGGAACGATGCATAAAGTCAATGAATCGATCCTGGTGGATGATCTTAGGCAGGTGACGATGATCTATCAACGACTCTTGGAGAAAGCTCTGCCTCAAAAGTAAATTATTTCAAGTGGCTCTCTCATATCTGTTTATAAAAAAGGAGATCTTTTGCGTTCTCCTTTTTGTATGGTACGATAATATGAAGTCTTATTTTCTCTAGGCAGCGTCAGATCGACTTTCAGGAAGTTCAAAATGCCTCTTTGGAGTCATGTTAAAAGCCATGGATTAGCCACAGCTATTGCCTCTGCGGGTTTTCTCTCTGCACTTGTCACAATGTTTGTTGATACCAGTCAAGAGATTAGTATCAGATGGCTTGTATTTATAATCTGGATTGCTCTGACGATAATCAGTCTATTGATAACAGTTTTCCTTAGTTTGAGACACACCAATCAGGAATTACGAGATAAACTAAGTGCTTCGCAAGCAAAGCTTGATCGCACAGAAAGATTATTAGATGAATCCAGAGACTGTATTCACATTTACTCGTGCATTAAAGGCTTTTCGAAGGGAAGAGAATCCGCACATTATTGTTAAACGCCATAAAATGCATCGCAATCATATGTTGTTGGGGCTCTTTGTGCGTTATTCTGGTATAGATGAGCCTTTTGGTTTGGGAAAAATTACCGATATAAGCGAGAAATTGACCTATATATATGTTTTATCTGTTCATGAAAAATATTATAATTTTTTTTCTCAGAAGAAAAGATGAATATCATTGTTAAGAATCATATCCATGAAGAAACGTGGAAACAGAGGATACAGTGATGGCAGAAAGCGTTACAGAGTTTGCTAAAGTAGCCCGTGTCATAAAGGATGGCCATGTTGTAGTTATCAATCGAGGACATCAGCATGGCTTGAATGAGGGGCAGAGATGCTTGGTATTTGAAGTGGGAGAGGAGATTCTTGACCCCGATACAGGAGAGAGTCTTGGCCGTCTTAAGTTAATTAAAGGAGAAGGGTGTGTCACCTTTGTTGATGAGAAGATGAGCCATGTGAAGTCATCAAAAAAAAGAACAAGGATTATTTATCCTTCTCGTCTCGAGGCTTATGTCCATGGCGAAAAAAAAGAAGAAATAACGCTTCCCTTTGAGCATCCAAAAGAGGGCGATTTTGTGAAGATAGTTTGATGACAAAAAAATTAAAAGGCGCCTATCTTAAATCAAAGAGGTGCGCCTTTTAAACTGAATCATAAAGATCAGGCGATCTGGAGATCTTTTACCACTTCTCCAGAGTCGAAGCTATCCAGAATGGCGCTGACATTCTCAGCCTTCACCCGGCCATACCATACGCCCTCAGGATAGACCACCACCGTAGGCCCTTGATCGCAAGGCCCCATGCAGCCTGCACCGGTGACCAGAACCTTGCCCCAGAGTCCGCGTTTCTCCATCTCTGCATAGAAAGCTTCCATGACAGGCGCCGCGCCAACGGACTGACAGGAACCTTTAGGATGCCCTGGTGGACGGTTGTTCATGCAGACAAAAACATGTTTCTCAGGCTTCATGGATCAATTCTCCTTGAAATCTATTTTAAATGATGACGAAAAAAATATCAGATTGACCTCTATGGATACAGAATGCGCTCTACCATGTAAAGTCGCAAAATTCTTTTTTTTTAAAAAAAGAGAAAGTTCTTCCCTGTTTTTAACGCGCTTTTCTGTTAAGATCCAGACAATTCTGATTAGGAGATTAAAAGACATTATCTGCCTTTTAAAGCCTTCAGTGCTTCTTTATGGAAGAGAAGAGCGTACGCTGTTTTGAACTCAAATGACGACCATGCCGCGCTTTTTTTTAAATGAGGCTATAAAAAATATAGAGAACGGTTCTTGCTCACCCGGGAGAACCATGATAGTCTTACCTTCCGATAACATCAGAATTTGCTAATGTTCGGCGCATGCCGACAAAACTTGCCAGGCATAAATCCTGGTCGACCTCTTTATAGCGGTCGATAATTAACCTAATTTTTCTTTTCTATCTAATATCCGGAGATCCACTATGCCGAGCTTTGAACTCAACGGTACCACCTACGAAACTGATGAAGACGGCTACCTCGTCAACCTGAACGACTGGAACGAAGAGGTCGCAGGTTACCTGGCCCAAGCGGAAAACGTCGATATGACTCCTGCACACTGGGAAGTTGTTCACTTCCTGCGTGAATACTACGAAGAGTATAAAATTGCGCCAATGATTCGCATTCTTACGAAAGCGATCGGTAAGAAAATGGGTAAAGATAAAGGGAACACCAAATACCTCTACGATCTCTACCCCGGTGGACCCGCTAAGCAAGCCTGTAAAGTCGCTGGCCTGCCCAAGCCCACAGGTTGCGTATAATACGCTCTCTTTTATGGGATTTTTTTCGGAGCGTGTTGCGCTCCGAAAAATTTCTCTCTCCACAAATGCCAAATTAACTTCGGGCTAAAGCCCTCCCCCCGCTGGGCTCAGATGACCGTTAATTTTGCCGTTAATTTCACCGTCTTTTTTGAGGGATAACCAGATGTTGTCCACCCTCTCCTATCTGGTGCTGATCATTTTCGCTATTGGATTCGTCTGGCGTATTGTGCTCTACTTCCGTGCACCAGCACCGTTGAAAATTCCAACAACGCCCGCACCAGTGACCAAAACCGGCGTGGCCTGGCGGATGTTCACCGAAGTGGCTTTCTTTAACAGTCTCTTTAAAGGGAACAAATGGACCTGGATCGGCGGCTACGCCTTCCATATCGCCATGCTGCTGGTTCTTATTCGCCACCTCCGCTACTTCTGCGATCCACTGCCGCCAATTTTTGCGCAATATCAGATTATTGGTATCATCGCAGGCATCGTCATGGTTGGTGCACTGCTCTTTCTCCTGGTTCGTCGCTACTGGGTCGAACGTACCCGCCATATCTCCTCTACCGCAGACTATCTGATGCTTCTTTTGCTCATTGGTATTGGCGGAAGCGGCCTGCTGATGAAATTTACCGAAGCGGCCCGTCCAGATATTATCGAAATTAAAAAAGCCATGATGAGCTGGGTTAGCCTGCAAGGCTTTGAAACCCCAAGTGATCTGATGTTTATCATTCACTTTGTGCTGGTGCTCATTCTTCTGGCCATATTCCCTTTCAGCAAACTGATGCATGCTGGCGGTATCTTCTTCAGCCCCACACGCAACCAGGTTGATAACCCCAGAGAAGAAAAACATGTCAACCCCTGGTCGAAATATTAAAATATCGACCCCTTAAAAATCAAAAATATGATCATCAAGGCTTTAGAGCACTTTAAGACGATCATTATTGATTTTTAGAGATTGGATCAAAAGCAACGCGCTTATATGATCATCAAACATGTTGTCTCTTTGATCGCGGAATAGATCCTGATCAGAGAAAACTTCCCTGCAAAAAATAATGTTTTTTAGTAGACGTCGCGCTGTTCGTGATAAAAAAAATTTCTGGTTTCAGAATATATTCTTATTTTAAAACGCTGTTCGCTTAAACCTGGCCTTGGTTTCGAATAGATGCGACGCATGATTAGGATAACCGGTTTAACCGGACGAGGAGTCATCCCGTGGCTGAGTACGCTGTACCTGAAGTCAAAGACAATATCTCTGTTCCCTCCATAGAGCAGGGGACCATGTCCCACCTTTCCCCCATTCCGGCGGCCGATAAACATATGGAGCCTCTGGAATTTCCACCAGAGCGTGTTGATAACTGGCAGGCTAAAGGGGTCGAAAAACTGGGCGAACTGCTCGCAAAGTCGCGTTCGCTCCAGGTGTTTATGGATATCTGCGTCAAGTGTGGTTCCTGCACCGATAAATGTCACTACTTCCTTGGCACCAAAGATCCCAATAATATGCCCGTACAGCGGGCAGAACTCTTGCGGAGTGTCTATCGCCGATACTACACTCCCGCTGGGAAACTTATCCCTGGAACCGTGAATGCCAGAGATCTCACCGAAGATGTGCTTGATGAGTGGATGACCTATTTTCATCAATGCTCGCAATGCCGCCGCTGCTCGGTGTTTTGTCCTTATGGCATTGATACCGCTGAAGTCTCCATGGCTGCCCGCGAACTGATGGACTCCATTGGTGTCGGTCATAAATATACCACCGAGATCGTCGGTAAGGTTCATGAGTTGGGGAATAACTTAGGTATTCCTAAACCTGCTCTGGCTGGAACACTCAGCTTCTTAGAAGATGAGATTGTCGATGATACCGGCCATGAGGTAAAACTGCCTCTGGATCAAAAAGATGCCGATGTGCTGCTCATTGCCCCTTCCGCCGACTTTTTCAGTGCACCGCATATCGACTCTCTGATGGGCTATGCCAAGGTTTTTCATCAGGCAGGCATCAGCTATACCATCAGTTCCTACGCCTCTGAAGCGGCGAACTTTGGTATGTTTATCGGTAGCTTTGATCAGATGCAAAAAATTTCCAAACGCATCGCGGATCAGGCAAGAGAGCTGAATGTAAAACGGATTGTGGTAGGAGAGTGCGGCCATGCCTGGCGTGTGGCTTACAGCTTCTGGAACACATTAAACGGCCCCTTCGATTTTCTCGATCCAAACTACCCGGTGCCACAACATATCTGTGAGTTTACGCACGACCTCTATCAGCAGGGGGCGCTGGTCTTCGATAAAGAGGCCAACGATGATTTTACAATCACCTTCCATGACTCCTGTAATGTGGCGCGTGCTTCACGTATGGGGGCGAATCCTGGTGGGCAGTTGGAGATTCCCCGCGCACTGATTAAAGCGGTTGCTAATAAATTTGTCGATATGGATGAAGCCACCATTGGTGAACGCACATTCTGTTGCGGTGGTGGTGGTGGACTGCTTACCGATGAGTTGATGGATCTTCGGGTTCAAGGCGCGCTTCCAAGGGTCACCGCACTCAAACAGGTGATGGAGAACAATGATGTCAATTTCTTAGCGTTGATCTGTGCCATCTGTAAAGCGCAGTTCTCTAAGATTCTGCCGATGTATGGTATCCCCATGGATACGGTCGGTGGTGTGCATCAGTTGGTGAGCAATGCCATTCAGCTTGGCGCCAAGCGCGGCATCGTCTAAGCCAGTTCTCTTCAGATCGAATCTAAAAAAAGAGAGTGGGAGTGTTTACTCCTGCTCTCTTTTTTGGCTCTACCCTTTTTTTGTTTTCCTCTTTTTTTAAAGAATTGATTTCATGCAGCGTCATGACGGACGGACACCGGAGCAGATGCGACCGGTTAAAATTACGCCCTCTTATTATGCCCATGCTGAAGGCTCCTGTCTGGTCTCTTTTGGTCAGACAGAGGTGATCTGTACAGCGACGGTTGAGGAGTATCAGCCGCGCTGGCTGCGTAGTAGCAGTCAAGGGTGGGTTACCGCCGAGTATGGTATGCTCCCTCGCTCCACAGCCGACCGATCCGCCCGTGAAGCCGCACGCGGTCGTCAGAGTGGGCGTACTCTAGAGATTCAACGCCTGATTGGTCGCAGTCTTCGTGCGGTTACGGATCTAAAGAAGCTCGGTAAACGAACGATTATTATCGATTGTGATGTGTTGCGTGCCGATGGTGGAACGCGTACCGCTTCAATTACAGGCGCTTATATTGCGCTCTACCAAGCCTGCCAGACGCTTAAAAAAAGAAAAGCCATCACAGAGATTCCTCTCCCTGAATTTGTTGCGGCTGTAAGTTGTGGTATCCATAAACAGGTTGCTGTTTTAGATCTGGATTACAAAGAGGATAGCGCTTGTGATGTGGATATGAACTTTGTGATGACCAGTTCAGGAAAGTTTATTGAGATTCAAGGCACTGCGGAGGAGGAGCCTTTTGACCGTCAACAACTCAATGATCTGCTTGATCTGGCGGAGAAGGGGATTACCCGATTGATTCAGCAACAACAAAAAGCGCTGTTGGGTGAGTTGAAAATGAAGTTGCAAGGGTAAGGTGAACGATGACAGGCTGTCCTTGTATGAACAGCCTGTTGTTTTCTTAATCTCTCACATGATGCTAAAATATCTTAAAGTCTCTTTAAAATAATAAAAGAGATTTAAGATACTTAAACTATACTGGAGAGGGCCAAGACCTTTTTCGGGCAATCTTCTGCATTTTTTTAAGGAATATTTCTGCAACACGGCGGAACCCATCTGGTGTCAGATGGATTTCGTTAACCCAGTCACTCTCTTGGAACTTGCCACGCAGGTCAATGACATAGAAATCTCGTTGTTCTTTTTTCAGGCTGATTAAGGTGTTTGCAAGATTTTCCATCATATGGCGTGCGATTTTCCTCTGATCTTGAGAGACCGTAATCCCTTTTTGATCCATATAAGGTTTGATCCAGGGTTTTGTTCTAATTGAACCCCAAAGGAACTCTCCTCCTTTATCACTGGGAATTGGATAGTCATATGTGTGCGTTATAATCACACATTGGGGCGCAAAGGTGTCGCGCAATGTGGCCAAATCCCGGTAAGCGCTTTTGATCTCTGCTAACTTTCTCTCAAAAGCCTCATGGTTTATACAGTCTTTCCACTTCATACCGGCTGTGCGGCGATTTAAGAGAGACTCCATATCCCATTTGCCTACGATATCATTGCCACCACCAGAGAAGAGTAGAAAACGCAGAGAGTTGGAGTATTTTTCCAAAAGATTTTTAAGGTGAAACTTGCTCTGCCCTTTGAGCATTTCAACAGCTTCGTCTCCTGAAGAGGATAGGCGCAATAAGTTAAGATCAGCCATCTCTTCCAAATGGTCGATTATATTGGCGCGACGTCCAATAACAAGGTTTTCTCTGGGATAAGCGAACCAGGAGTCCCCTTCACTGAAAACGGTAAGCTTTTCTGGATTAAGCTGTATCATGCAGTCCAGTTCTTCATCATAATATGTTGAGTTTTGCTTTCTTAATTTATCTCGTGTTAGAACATCTAGTTCTGTGATATCACACATATTCACTGCTCCTTATTGGATATAGAAGTAATCGCCTTTGAGTATATTCTAAAAAGGCATGCGCTTGCAATTTTTCTTACCGAATAAAACTTGAAAAAGCATAACTGTTTAAGATCGTTCATGATTTTTGTGAAAAAAATTAAGTACGGTGTTCTCCTGCGAGCTTCACCGCACTATTTATATAAATTATTTACATTTGCTCCAGCACAGGAACGCCTAAAATTTCCAACCCTTTCCTTAATGTGTCAGCGGTAAGATGACAGAGCACCAAGCGGCTCTGTTTGATCTCTGTTGTTTCTGCTTTTAATACTGGACACTGCTCATAGAAACGGTGAAAGGTGCCTGCTAATTCATAGAGATAACCGCAGAGACGATGGGGCTCTAAGGATTCACTCACCCCTTCGATTACCTCTTCAAAAGAGAGAATTAACAGGGCTAAAAGTCGCTCTGTGGACTGCTCTACAGAGAGATGGTTTATATCAAGGCTTGATTCATCAATCTCTCCTTTACGGAAGAGCGCGCGGATGCGCACATAGGCATTTTGCAGATAAGGTGCTGTATTTCCCTCAAAGGAGAGCATCTGATTCCAATCAAATACATAATCTTTGATGCGTTGCGAGGAGAGATCTGCATATTTGATGGCACCAATACCCACCGCTTCGGCAATCTGTTGACGTTCATTCTCCTCTAAGGTGGGATTCTTCTCTTGAAGAAGCGTCTCTGCTCTTTTAATCGCTTCATCTAGAAGGGCGGCCAGTTTAATCGTGCCACCATCGCGGGTCTGGAAGGGTTTGCGATCCTTACCTAAAACCATACCGAAAGGGACATGGTCTAAACGTCCATTTTCAGGAATCCAACCGCTCTTCTCTAAACACTGAAACAGCATGGCAAAATGTTGCGCCTGGCGGGCATCGGTGACATAGATCAGGCGCTCTGCGTTGAGTTGCTCAAAACGGTAGCGTGCAGCAGCCAGGTCGGTGGTGGCATAGAGATAACCGCCATCGGATTTCTGGATAATCATCGGTATGGGACGGTCATTTTTATCTTTAAAGCCCTCTAGGGCGACCACTTGTGCCCCTTGATCTTCGGTGGCCAGTTGCTTTTGCCTAAGATCTGTGATGACTGAGGCGAGTTGATCATTATAGAAGCTCTCCGGGCGGGTATCTTTCTTTTGGAGAGAGATTCCTAACCGTTGATAAATGACATCAAAATGACGTTGAGACTCTGCGATCAACTGTTGCCAGATGGCGCGGCTGTTCTCCTCTCCTGCCTGAAGTAAAACAACCCGCTCCCGTGCTTTTTTGGCGAAGGCTTCATCTTCATCGGCACGTCTTTTTGCCGCCTGATAGAGTTCATCGAGATCGGAGACCGCATAATCTTTGGCTTGATCACCGGCTTCTTCAATCAGATACTCAATGAGCATTCCAAACTGGGTTCCCCAATCCCCCATATGGTTCTGGCGAATGACTTTAAACCCCAAATAATCGAATACGCGGGCGATCACATCTCCGATAACCGTTGACCTTAGGTGGCCCACATGCATCTCTTTGGCGATATTGGGACTGGAGTAGTCTATGACAATGGTGGTCTCTCTCTTTTCTGGTTCTTGCTCTTGCCAGCGTTGTGTGAGTGCCTGGTTGATCACCTGGGATTTGAGGCGAATATTGATAAAGCCAGGCCCCGCCAGTTGTGGCGGTTCACAGAGATCATCAATGGTCGCCTGATTGACAATTTCTGTGGCGATGCTGCGCGGATTTTTGCGCAACCGTTTGGCTAAAGCCATCGCAGCATTGATCTGAAAATCACCAAACTTTCGATTGGCGCAGGGGAAAACCAGAGCGTTTTGACTTAATGGGCTTAAGGAGAGCACCTCTTCACCAAAACAGTGCTGGATGCTTTCACGGAAGCGTTGTTCTAATAATGTGCGAATGTTGGCCATGGATGTTATCGCTGTTAAAAAAGTTGACATTTATTGATAAAAAAGGAAGTTTCCATTGGCGTAGGTTAGCTTAAGCGGTTCAAAAAGGAAATCGACTTATTTTTTTAGGCGCTTTTTAAGTTTTGATTTTCTCTGAATCTTTTTATCTAGGCAATACTACCTATATTTACAAATGTTAGCATAAATAAAATTTATAATACGTCATGTCAATCATTTTAGTTGTTATCAGGATATCCTGTATTTGTCTATCTATTGTGCTGGTAAAAAAGAGAAAAAACCTATTTATATTTATAAATATATTTTTTTGGTGATGTGGAATAGCGTTTTAAATGGTTTGTAAGTGATTTAAATTTTATTGATATAAAATAGTCTGTCTTCTTTTTTATCTTTGACTCAACAAATATATGCGTTCATAGTCTGCTTGTGTATGACGCTTTTGTTATGCTGAAGGCTATAATATCATATATTTAATGGTTTATATTTTATACGTCTTAACGTTATTTTTTAAATCTATATATTAATTAAGGGGTGCGTGATGAAAAATCTTAAACTGGGGATCAGACTCTCAATTGGATTTGCTGTGATACTTTTCTCAATGATTGTTGGCTTTGCTGTGATCTTTCAATCTCTGTTGGAAATTGATGTGAGTGCAGAGCATATCAGAGAGGAGAGTCTCCCTTTTGCGATTGTGGCCAATGAGATGAACGCCAATGTCATTGAGGTGCAGCAGTGGCTGACGGATGTCTCTGCAACCCATAACAGGGATGGCTATGGTGATGCAGAAGATGCCGCCAAACGCTTCTATGAGGGGTATGGCAAGTTTGAAGCGATGTTTCAGGAGGAGAATGATTCAGAGGCTTTGGGGCAACTGGCGACGTTAAAGAAAGCTTTTGATGCTCTCTATGCTGCGGGAAAAGATATGGCCGAAACCTATATCACCAAGGGGATTGAGGCGGGCAATGTTAAGATGGGAGACTTTGATGGCGCCTCTGAGGGGGTGAAGGATGCACTTGGCTGGCTGCTTGACTCCCAGAATAGTGAAGCCAAAGCGATGTCTGAAACAATTGTGACGGAGGTTAAGCATAGTGAGTGGGCTTTATGGATTGTGGCGATTGTTGTTTTTGTTATGAGCATTGGCGTTGCAATTGTGACCGCGCTGAGTATCACCAATCCTGTGCATCGTATTCAAGCCTTTGTTGAAAAATTGGGCCAAGGCGATCTTACGATAACCTGTCAGCTTAATAGGCGGGATGAACTGGGAGAGATGGGCAATAATCTCAATCGGGCGATCGGGAATCTGAGGCAGTCTTTTATCGATATTGAGAATGCGGGGGGGAATGTGGCCACTGGTAGCCGTGATATGGCCATTTCAGCGCAAAACGCCTCCGAGACCACGACAGAGCAGGCGGCTTCGATTGAGGAGACCTCCTCAGCCATGGAGGAGATGGCGGCAAATATTCAGCAGAACGCAGAGAATGCCCTCAGAACCGAAGGGATTGCCAGTAAAGCCGCCGCGAGTGCTCAGGAAGGTGGTCAGGCGGTGAGTAAAGCGGTGAGTGCGATGCGGGAGATTGCAGATAAAATCACCATCATCGAAGAGATCGCGCGGCAGACCAATCTTTTGGCGCTCAATGCCGCCATTGAGGCCGCACGTGCGGGTGAGCATGGAAAAGGGTTTGCCGTGGTGGCCGCTGAAGTGCGTAAACTGGCGGAACGCAGCCAAGGGGCGGCGGGTGAAATCAGTCATCTCTCCACCTCCAGCGTTGAAGTTTCTGAGAAGGCTGGTGAGATCATGAATGGATTGGTTCCGGATATTCAGGAGACCTCTGAACTGATTAAAGAGATCTCGGCGGCGACCCATGAACAGAATCAAGGGGTCGCTCAGATTAACAGTGCCATTCAATCTCTTGATCAGAGTATCCAACAGAATGCAAATACGGCTTCAGAGATGTCTGCCAACTCTGAAGAGATGAATGCTCAAGCACAAGCGTTGGAGGGGGCAATTGGCCGCTTTAATACAGGCTTTAATCACAATCAGACGACATCCACGGCGCTGGCGATTCCTCAAGGATAGGTGATCTTATCTTTTGAGGTGAACATAGATAAAAAGCCTTCATCGATGAAACAGTGATCGATGAAGGCTTTTTTGTTTTAGATGATGAATTGGAATGAAAGTTGCTTTAATAGGGGTATCCACTTTTGGTTTAGAAAATTTAGTCAAATAGATGACAGAGGATAAAAATCATGTCCGGTTTTAGTATGTTGGGTGAACTAGGGGCTTATAAAGCCAATCTTCTTAACTTACGCAGTCGCCGTCAGGAGATTATTGCGGCCAATGTGGCCAATGCCGATACACCAGGCTATAAGGCGCGGCGTTTGGAGTTTGAAGATATCTTTAAACAGTCACTCAACTCTCCTGGAGATCTGGCGATGGCCAAAAGCAACCGGCGCCATATGCCCGAGCCTCCTGGGATGGTCTCTGGTAGCATGCAGGCTGTGGAGACCCCGATTCCCAAGGGAGACCGCAACAGTGTGGATCTGGAACAGGAGATGGCCAGACAGACCGCGAACCAGTTGCTCTATAACTATGCGGCCCAATCCTTGAGTGGTCAGATTGGTAAGATGAAAATGATTCTGGATGCCAGTAAATAGTTTTTTCTACAGGAGTAATGTGCTCCCTGACAAAAAAAGAGTAGGCTCTGCCTGCTCTTTTTTTGTCTCTTTTTTTTGGGGTATGATGGTCTGATGGCGTTTAATTTATTGTTATGAAGTATGTTTTTTATATTATATTTTGGAACGCAATGTGCATTATATAGAGTGTGTGAATTCTGTTTCACGATAAATGGTCAATAGTCTGACATGAAAAGTTGAAATAGAAAGATCATGGTGAAAGACAGCTTGCTTTTGTGGCGACCTTCTTAGATTTAAGTGTGGCGGGTTGTTTTTCTTGAGAACGCTTTTTTTTAAAACGATTAAAGCGACGCTCCTTAAAGAGGATTGTGCGCTTTTCTGGTGATAAAGAACGGTTTTTGAGTTTTTTCAAGGATCATTTTAAAGCGAAAAAAAGGAGTCGTGAATGGCCGATTTTCTTACCTCATTCCGCGTAACAGGCTCCGCACTGGCCGCCCAACGGTTGCGGATGAACCTGATTTCCGAAAACGTGGCCAACGCTCAAACGACAAGAACTCCAGAAGGAGGGCCTTACAAAAGACGCGATCCTCTGTTTATGGCGCGACCTTTCAAGGATATGCTCTCCGCCGAACAGGCGGCGGGTTCCACGGGGGTTGCCATCGATCGTATTGTGGTGGATCAGCGTGCACCGCGCATGCAGTATGATCCCAACCACCCCGATGCCAATAGACAGGGCTATGTGGCGATGCCGAATGTCAATGTGGTGACTGAGATGGTCAACATGATGTCTGCAAGCCGCTCTTATGAATCAAATGTTTCGGTGTTGAATGCCTCCAAAGCTATGGCGTTGAAGGCCCTAGAAATTGGTAAATAGGAGATAAAACATGGCCGTAGGTTCTGTTCAGCTTCCCCAGATGATGCCATCGTTACCTAGTTTGAGTCTGGATAGTGCGGCGACCAAGGGGAGTGCCGGATTTAGTGATATGCTCATGCAGCAGATTAAAGAGGTGGATCGACGCGAAAAAGAGGCGCGCGAGTTAGGCCGGAAGGCTTTGCTTGGAAATGCTGGCGTCAGTATCCATGAAGCACAGATCGCTTCTTCAGAGGCGGAACTTCAGATGCGCTTTCTGTTGCAGGTTAGAAATAAAGTTGTGGAGGTTTATAAAGAAGTTGTCAATATGCAAGCGTAGCGCCTTGCTGTTACATTCTTAAAGGAGGCGTTCTATGGCTGAAATGCCACCAGGTGGTATGGGGGCGTCCCAGACCAGTGCCAGTGGGGGGGGAGGCGGTTTCTCCCTGACCCAGTTCCTTAAAGGTCTTCCTTTGAAAGGGACTAATGGCATAATCTTTGCTTCATTAGCAACCGTTGTTGTTTTAGCAACCATTATCTGGTTTTCTACGCGCCCATCTTATCAGACAGTCTTCTCGCAGGTTCCAGAAGCAGAAGCCGCGAGAATTGTCGATGAGTTGACAAAAAAGAATATCCCTTTTGAGCTGAAAGGCACAAACTCGATCAGTATCATGGTTCCGGCGGATCGGGTGCGGGATGTTCGCATGGAGTTGGCAACCCAGGGCCTGTTAAATAAACAGTCTGGTGTGGGATTCGAAATTTTCGATAACACCAGCATGATCAGTATGACAGACTTTATGCAGCGGATGAATTATCAGCGTGCGCTGCAAGGGGAACTCCAGAGAACCATTGAGAGTATTGCGGCTGTGGAGAAGGCGCGTGTTCACCTTGTTCTACCGCAGCGCTCAATGTTTGTTTCAGAGAACAAAGAGGCTTCGGCATCGGTTATTGTTAACCTTCTAAAGCCTCTTTCAACCGCTCAGGCGGATGGCATTGTGCATCTGGTTTCAGCGGCTGTGGAGGGGTTAACTGAAGAGACGGTAACCCTTCTTGATCATAAAGGGCAGATCCTTGCCGGCGGTAAGGAGAAAGCCACTGATGGCCGTATGCGTCCTGATGATGCCATGGGGCTCCAGCGACAGAAAGAGTTGACGCTGGAGAAACGGGCCCAGGACATGCTCGAAAAACTGGTGGGGAAAGATCGATCCATTGTTCGCATCACCGCGGATCTTGATTTCTCCCGGGTCGAAGAGACCAATGAGACATTTGACCCCGATGGTCAGGTGGCGCGCAGTGAGCAGAGTGTCAATGAGAACAGCCGTGGCCGTTTTGGTGTCGGTGGTGTTCCAGGGGTTCAACCCAATAATCCCAATAGTGGTGCGGCGGTGGATGTTTCTGGCTCCGATCAGAGTCGGAATGTTGAAAAAGAGACGACCAATTATGAGATCTCTAAAAAAGTCAGCAAAACCATCCACTCTACCGGTGATATCAAGCGTCTCTCCATTTCGGTACTGGTCGATGGAACCTATACTCCAGCAGGAGTCAATAAACCCAGAGTCTACCAGGCCCGATCCAAAGAAGAGATGGCGGTAATTGAGGAGTCTGTAAGGAATGCGGTTGGCTTTGATTCGGGGCGTGGTGATACCATCACCGTAAAAAGCTCTCCCTTCGAGCCCACAAGGATTCCAGATCCACCAGCGGGTATCAACTTCTGGGAGGAACCAGAATTTTATATCCAACTGCTGATGGGATTGGTTATCCTGGCCTTACTGTTCTTCATCTTGCGGCCGATGATCGCCAAGCTGTTGATCCCTGAACCCGATGATGAAGAGGGGTTGCCACGTACCGTTGCTGAGTTAGAAGAACAACTCATGGCTGAAGGTGTGGGCTCTCTTCCCGCGGAGGAGGGGTTGAAAAAGCCGATCGATCCAGATATCCAGAAAGCGCAGCAGATGATCTCCGATCATCTCGAAGAGGCGCGAGAGATTCTTCGCTCCTGGATGGGACAGGACGAAGATTGATCATTTGCAAAGGAGCGTGGGGGGATTTATCCCCACCTCCTCTGCTTTTTAGCTGTTTTTTATTATCTTTAAATATTATCCTTTATATTGGATGCCTCATGATAATGAGGAAGGGAAATTTAATATTGCGTAGCGCGCTCGATAGAGATTAAGGGCGTATCCATCACCGAACTTGGGAAGGAATTTGAACAATGGCACTGGGTAGTTTGACTGGAGTACGTGGTCTGAATGGAAATGCCGCCCAAGGCGGTTATGAAATTGAAGAAGAGACCGAAGAGCAAGAAGCGCCTAAAAAGATGCATCTTACCGGAAAGGAGAAGGCGGCGGTTTTTGTGCTCTCTTTGCCGGATGATGATGCCAAAAAGCTCCTTGATGGCATGAGCGAGGAGGAGATCCGGGAACTCTCAAGAACCATCGCCCGTATGGGCAATATGCCCCACGATGTGGTGCGGGATGTAAGAATGGAGTTTCTGGAGCGTTTCGAGCAGCAGCAGTTTGATGTTCGCGGTGGCATGCAGAAGGTTAAAGCATTGATCTTTAATGTTCTGGGTAAAGATAAAGGGCGGCAGATTCTTAAAGAACTTCAGCAGGGGCCAAAGAACACCCCCTGGGAGATTCTCAATACCATGGAGCCCACTCTGGTGGCCAGTTTTCTTGGCAGTGAGCATCCCCAGAGTATTGCGCTGATTCTCTCGCAGTTGCAGCCCGAACAAGCCTCTTTTGTGCTGGATTATCTGGCACCGGATGTTCAGCAGGAGGTGATCTACCGTATGGCCAAGTTGGGCAACCTTCCTCCGGGGGCGTTGGAAGATATCGAAGAGTCGCTCTTAACTGAGTTGGAGGCGCTTGGTGCGGCGCGTGGCCTCTATACTCAAGAAGGGGGCGGCGGTGTCCAGAAAGTGGCTGAGTTGCTTAACCAGATGAGCCGTGAAACCTCTGATAAGCTTCTTGCTTTTCTTGATGAAGAGGATAATCCTTTGGCAGAAGAAGTGCGTAAAGAGATGTTCCTCTTTGAGGATCTTCTGCTTATGGATGATAAGAGCTTCCAAACCTTGTTGCGTGAGGTCTCTAACGATGAACTGCTCACCGCACTCAAAGGAACGGATGACCGTCTGCGGGAGAAGTTCTTTGGTAATATGTCCGAGCGCGCGGCGGATATGCTCCGGGAAGATCTGGAGATGATGGGACCGGTTAAGATTACCGATGTGGAGTCCGCCCAGCAATCGATTCTGAAAGTGGCCCGTAAGCTTGAAGAGGCGGGTACGATTGTGATCATGGGTAAAGGCACAGATGATGTTGTACTCTAAAAATTGTATTGATGGATGATTTTTTTAAACAGGGGGAGGGCGATTTTTAGTATCGCTCTCCCCTTGTGTTTCTATTTTTATTTGATTTGAAAACGATAAGAAGATTGAGGCAGAATATAATGACTTCCAAATCCTCTATACTTTCTGGAGCCAAGTATGGTTCACTCTCTCAGCGGCTTGAGTTCGCTGAAATGCTGGAGCGGGCGGCCAGCCAGAAGCGGGAGCAGGATGAAGACGGTTTTTTAGCCTATTTTCCCGATGGAAAAAACGCGGACGACTTTGATCGAGAGGAGCGCGTTTTAATCACCGATGATGAAGTGCATCAACGGCGTTTGGAGCAGTTGGAGAGAGAGACCTATCAAAAGGTTTTTGAGGCGGCTGAAAAAGCGGGTTTTGAGGCGGGTATGCAGAAGATGGAGGAGAGAATCAAGCAGGTTCTGCCGCGGGTTGAGGCGATCTGTCAGCATCTTGAAGAGCTTCCTGCATTGATCTTTAAAAACTCAGAGCAGCTTTTAGTGGAGTTGTCAATCTCCTTAACGCGCTCTTTAGTTAAGCATGAGCTGGATATCAAACCCGAAGGGGTGATCGAGCGGGTACAGGAAATTTTGACGCAGATGGCTGAACAGGAGAATGTTACTGTTTTTGTTCCTGAAAACGTGGTTGAAATTCTCCGGCGTACCAAAGCGTTTCAGAAGATTCACTTTGAGGCAGATAACCAGTTGGATGATGGCTCCCTTCGAGTGGAGAGTGCCTTTGGTGGCGTGGAGTATCGTTTAGATGAAATGTTAAGCGATGCAGAGATGGCTTTGCGGTCGCATCTGGATGAGCGTCTGGCGCTGCATAAGCGTCATATTGAGGGGACAGAGAACGGTGCAGAAGAAGCGTCTCATGGGGTTTAGAGTTTTTTTAAAGAGGGTTGGCGATGATTGAGATGGGTATGGCATCAAAGCAATATAAAAAAATTGAGCCCTATTCAATCCCTTGGGAGAGTTATCAGCAGGTGGGGGGGGAGGGGATTCGTCCCTGTCGTTTTGGCCGTGTCAGTCAGGTTGTGGGCTTATTGATCGAAGGGCAGGGGCCGGTGGTCTCTATCGGTGAGATGTGTGAGGTGTTCCCCTCCGGTGATGAGCCTGTTAAAGCGGAGGTAGTGGGGTTTCGTAATGATGCGGTGCTTCTGATGCCTTTGGGGCCTTTAAAGGGGATTCGGCCAGGGAGTTTTATCCGCTCTTATGGCCGCTCAGAGATGGTTTCGGTGGGCTCTTCGCTTTTAGGTCGGGTGATCGGTCCTTTGGGGGAGTCTCTGGATGATACTCCTTTACCCCCGCTCTCAGGGCAGGTGGCCCTGCATGCCGACCCGATTAATCCGATGTTGCGGCGTCGGATCGATACACCTCTGGATTTAGGTGTGCGTTCGATCAATTCGTTACTCACTGTGGGGCGTGGTCAGCGGATTGGTATTTTTGCGGGCTCTGGTGTGGGTAAGAGTACCCTTTTGGGGATGATGTCCCGTTATACCACCGCCGATGTCAATGTGATTGCGCTCATTGGTGAGCGGGGTCGTGAGGTGGTGGAGTTTTTAGAGAAAGAGTTGGGGCCTGAGGGAAGGGCGCGTTCGGTGGTGGTGGTGGCGACCTCGGATCAGCCGCCTCTATTGCGTTTGCGGGCAGCTTTTCTTGCCACCTCCATTGCGGAGTATTTTCGATCTCAAGAGAAGGATGTTCTTCTACTGATGGATTCGGTGACCCGTTTTGCCATGGCGCAGCGGGAGGTGGGATTGGCGAGAGGGGAACCGCCAACCAGTAAAGGTTATCCGCCTTCAACGTTCATGTTGTTGCCACGTCTTTTAGAACGGACGGGGCGTGATCAGGGGGAGGGGAGTATTACGGGCATTTATACCGTGCTTATGGAGGGGGATGATATTCAAGATCCCATCGTGGATGCGGTAAGGGGTATTTTGGATGGTCATATTCTTCTTTCGCGGGATTTGGCGGCGGCGAATCAGTATCCTCCTGTGGATATTTTAGGGTCGGTTTCGCGTTTGATGGATGATTTGGTGGAGCCTGAGCATAAGCGTTTGGCCGGCGAGTTGCGTGAGGTGTTGGCGACTTATGATAAGGCGGAGGATATGATCAATATTGGCGCTTATGTTTCGGGGAGTAATCCGCGGATTGATCGGGCGATTCGTTTGATTGAGCCGATACGTCAGTTTTTGCGTCAGGTTGTTGAGGAGCGGTCGGGGTTGGCAGAGAGTTTTCAGCAGTTGGAAGCGATCTTTGCGGCGTCATAATATGTATGCTTTTTGATGATTTTTGACGGTCTTTGTCACAAAAAAAAGCCAGCCCAAATAGATGGGCTGGCTTTTTTAATTATATCCAAAAGTTGATCAGCTACCAGCAGGGCCGCGGGGGCCTTCGGCGCCTTGAGGTCCGACCTCACCTTGAGGTCCTGGAGGGCCTTCAGGTCCGACTTCACCGCGATCACCACGGGGGCCTTTAGGTCCAGGAGCACCTTTAGGGCCGGGCACACCCTGTGGGCCTTGAGGGCCGACGGGGCCTTGTTCGCCCTGATCGCCTTTAGAGCCTTGAGGTCCTGGAGGGCCTTCGGGGCCGATTTCGCCGCGTTCGCCTTTGGGCCCTTGAGGTCCGACATCGCCTTTAGGTCCGATGGGGCCTGGAGGTCCGACAGGTCCAACATCGCCTTTGGGGCCAATGGGGCCATCGGGTCCTGCGGGGCCTTGGGGACCGGCGGGGCCTTTCATGTCGGGGATAACCACTTTGGGGCCGACATCGCCTTTGGGGCCTGGAGGTCCTGGCGGGCCTTGAATGCCTCTGGGGCCTTCAACACCTTGAGGTCCAACCTGTCCTTCGGGGCCTTGGGCGCCGCGAGGGCCTGTGGGGCCAGCAGGTCCTGGAGGACCGGCGGGGCCAATCTCGCCTTGGGGTCCGATATTCCCCTGTTCGCCTTGAGGCCCAGGCCCGCCTTGGGGTCCGATGGGGCCTTGAGGTCCGGGCTCTCCTTTGCCGCCTCTGGGGCCTTCAGGTCCTGGAGGCCCTTTAGGTCCAAAGGTGCCTTGAGGACCGATGGGGCCTTGAGGACCGACGTCGCCTTTGGGGCCTTGGGGTCCAGGTTCGCCAACCGGGCCTTGAGGTCCCATAGGTCCGCGTGGACCCATTGGCCCGGGGAGTCCGACAGGGCCGGGGTCGCCTTTGGGGCCTTGAGGGCCCACAGCGCCTGTTTTACCGATATCCCCTTTCGCGCCTTCGGGGCCTTCGGGACCTTGAGGTCCGGGGGCGCCTTTGACGCCTTCAGGCCCGCGTGCTCCTGGGGGCCCGGCGGGACCGGCGGGGCCAGCGGGCCCCTGTTTTCCTTGAGGTCCAGGTTGTCTTGAGAGATCGGCTAAACGCTGGGATAGCAGTTGAAGTTGCGCGGGCACCATATTTTCCAGGATGCGCATGCGCTCTTCAAGAACTTCCAGTCGTTTGGCCATATCGACAGTTTTTGATTCATCGGAGTTTTGCTCAGAAGCGTTAGAGGCTTCTGTTTTTCCGCTTTTCTTTTTCCCTTCCGCCATAACAGGCTCTCCCGGTTTGGGGTGCTTGACGATTGTTTTAGATCTTCTAAAAAAAATGATTTGTAGAGGATTTTTTGACGCATGTTTTGTCGGCGTCATCTCCTCATCTTCGCTAAACAAAGCTTTTTTAATTTAATCACGGGCCCGGATTTTTTGGTTAGCGTTTTTTTGCCCTAAAAATTGTTCTGCTTAAACGATTGTATCCTATTTGTACCAGGCCACGGCAAGTCATAAAAATGACATTTATGAGAAAACATCTTTTGAAAGTTTGCGAAAAGAGGCGAATCTCACTGACTTAAGGGCATGGAGATTGCTTTAAACAGCCATAAGATTTATCCCTTAAATTTTAGGTGCAATCTGTTCCAGAGAGAAGCCTTCTCTTTTGGGATTTAAGTTTCGCATTCAATTGGATGTTCAGTAGAGCACTTTAGCATAGTTAGAGGAGTTCAATCAATGTCAGCATTCTGTCAAAAAGCAGATATTCAAGGTGAACTGTCAGAAATCAGCCCTGCGATTTTTGAGGCCATTCATAAACAGCTTTTAGAGGAGGATGATCAGCTTTTTTCCATGGGGACGGGGCCTTATCCAGAGCAGGAGATGGATAACCCGCCCTCTTTGATGGCTTTTTGGAGTCCTTCATGCCCTCAGGTGAATTGAATCTTTCTTTTTCAAATTCCAAATCTAAACCAACTGTTCCCTTAACCGCGCCCAAAAAAGAGATCTCTCTCCATGACGCGGTCTTCTCTGGGGATTGCGCTTTAGTGGAACGCCTTTTACAGGCTGGTGCGGATATCCATGCTAAGGATCATCAGGGGCGCACACCGATTCGTCTGGCTGTGATTATTTATCATAAAAAGATGATTGCGCTTCTGATTGATCATGGCGCGGAGAATGGTGGCTTTGCGGATTGTTAGTCACTGCACTATATATTTATAGTGTTTCTTATCGATAAAAAGCGGCGGGGTTGATCCTGGCGCTTTTTTTGTTTTTCATGATCTCACGCGATGTGCGACTTTTTTTAAATGGGATAAAGCGACACAACTCAAGACTCTAACCTTCATGACAAAAGAAAAAAATGGTCAGGGAGAAGAGTCATGCCGCTTGAACCTTTTATCATTTGGGCCTTTTGTATCATAGACCATTCTGTTCATGAAATAACGAATGGCACTCGATTAAGAAAACGGGGGTTTGATCCAACTCTATCTGATAGTGAAGTCATTACTATGGAAATCGTAGGCGAATTCATAGGGATAGGAACAGATAAAGGGATTTGGGAATATTTTCGTATGCATTGGCCTCATTGGTTCCCTGCTCTAGGGTCGCGTTCCTCATTTGTGAGGCAGGCTGCAAATTTAGTGTCGATTAAAGAACAAGTGCAGTTGCAACTTGCTGAAAGCATGGGAGCGACTAAAGATCCAGTGCATATTGTCGATGGATTCCCAATTCCAATTTGCCACTTTAGACGAGCTAAACGTTGTCGCTCATGTTGGGAAGGAGCAACTTACGGCTATTGCGCTTCAAAAGATGAGACGTATTATGGCTTTCATGGCCATCTTCTCATTGACTTTCATGGAACAATTTCAGGATTTATGCTTACGCCAGCAAATGTTGATGAACGCAAAGTACTTCCTGAACTTGTGCTGGTTCTATTCAGGGCATATTGATCGGTGATAAAGGATATATCGATCAGGAACTGAAAAAACGGTTCAAAGAAAATCAGGAGGTTGAGCTTGAGACTCCACTTAGGAAAAACATGAGGGATAATCGGTCAAAGGGGTTTGTCAAAAAATTAATGTCAGTGCGACGACTCATTGAAACCGTTATAGGCCAACTGACAGAGCGCTTTAATATTGAAAAAATCCGTGTCAGAGATGTATGGCATCTCAAAAGTCGGATTGCGAGAAAAATTCTTTCTCACACCATCTGCGTTTTTATGAACAGACAGCTTGGCAGAGATCCTCTTGTCTTTGATGGGCTCGTTTCGTCATGAAAGTCGCACATCGCGTGATCTCTATAATATATAGGGGGATCTTTTTATGTTGTCGGAGGTGAAACGTCTCTCTTGCTTAGATATAGAATGCAAGCTATAAATTTGATAGAGATTTGGAAAGGGAGGTGTTCTTATGGCTAAGACTGAAATGATTCAAGCCCAGATGGAATCTGAATTGAAACATGACGCAGAGGCTGTATTCTCTATACTTGGGCTTTCGCCGACGGAGGCGATCACTTTATTTTACAAACAGGTTTCTCTTCAGAAAGATTTGCCTTTTGAAGTTAAGAGGCCCAATGCGGACACAAGGGAGGCGATGCGCCAAGCGCGAAACAGGAATGGGTTGACAAAATACAATTGTGTTGATGATCTGATGGCTGAGTTTAATGATGCGTGAATTGTTCAGAACGACGCCGTTTGTTTTTTAGTATTAATAGGTTAGTATCTTTTGGTTTTAAAAGATTGCTTTGAGTGAAAATGAAATCTTGTATTTGTGTTGCATTTTTATCACTGTTTATTACCCGTGGGTAGATGGTTCTTCTATAAAAATTAAAAAATAATCGCTCTCTTTGATGAAATAATGTTTGCTTTCCTGGTTTTTTTTTAAGATACAATATATTTAACACAGTGTAGCATAAATGTCGCTCTTCTGTGCTTTTGTTTGATCATTGGTGTTTTGTTAATCTAAATCCTGATTGTGGAGACCTGCATTATGAAAACAACATTCTCATTCAAGAAGTATATCGAAGATATGGCGGCCACTATTCGGGAGAATGTTGGGGCAGCGGTGAAGCAATTTACGCTTTATGCTCTTATTGGTTTTAGTGTTTTTATAGTTGATGATGTCCTGAGGGAGGCGCCTCGCTTTATTCATGAAAAGTTGGCGAGTTATCAAGAATATATGGCGGCTCAGAAAGCAGACGAGGGGAAGGAAAAAGTTGATAATCAGCCTATTAAAAACAAAAAGGATCATTATAGCGCTTACCAGAGTTGCCAAGCAAGTTTGCATCAGGTGGCAAAAAATAAGGCGATAACGCTCTCCCTTATTGAAGAGACCTCAAAAGATAAAACGTTTATGTTAGATGTTGGCTTCTCCCTCTTCGAAGGCAAACATAAGGATTTTATACATCTCCAATTAAAACGTATGTTTCCTGTTGGTATCTATCATCTTAAAAATGAAGATAAAGAGGAAATGATTCGGCTTATTGATGGGATCTTTTCTTCTGTTGTTCTCAAATGTGAGAATATCTCACCGCTCCTGTTGAAAGCTAAAGCTTTTGGCTTTGAAGACCAGATTGGGATTAAAGATAACTCTGTCTACCCAGAGGGTGAGAAAAAAATTAAAAACATGGCGTTCATGGTTTCTGATCGTTCTGGAAACGGTGGAAAAAAAGAACGTTACCCTTACTCCTGGAAAAACGATGTTTGAAAAATATCATTTTGCCATGTTAAGAGCTTATGAGGTCCATAGTGAGGTTTTGATGAAGACAGAACTTTTTAAAAACTTCTATGGCGACATCTCTGTTGACTTGATTGCTAAAAATGATGTTGAGCGGTCTGTTTTCTTGAAAATCTTCTTGACAATTCCTATGCCAATTGAAAATACGTAATCCATAGAATTATCGTTCTCTTTGATTGTTTGCAAGATACCTCGTGTGGGGTATCTTTGTGCTTAAACGAAAAGTCATGGATTTACCTTGCTATTTTCATCGAAGCCGTTAAAATCCCCTTGAGACCGTTTTAATTTTTTGTTGGCACTCAAAAGGCGTGTTAACGTCTGGATTAAAATTATCTGGGTGCTCTCTTTAGAACCTAAAAGGGATAATGGAGGCTTTGGATGCATGTTTCCATCATTGGTAGCGGTTTTGCCGCATTAGCCGCTATTCGTAAACTTCGCCATCTTGATCTCGCGCGGAAACTGACCATCACTCTGATTTCCCCTAAAGCAGAATTTGTCTGCCTTCCTAGCCTGATCTGGGTCCCCTCAGGACAACGGGATGGTCAGGCGATCACAGCCTCTTTAAAAAAATTCTTCAAAGAGAATGAGGTTATCCATCATGCTGGAGAGGCACGCGCGATCAAAGATGGTGGACGCACTGTCATTACCTCCGCTGGAGAGGTTAAGAATGATGGATTGATTATCGCCAGTGGTGCGACTTATATGAAAAAAGCACCAGGGCTTGAGCATACATTCAATCCCTGCTCTGGTATTCCAGCAGTCGAAGCGATTAAAAGACGTATTCAAGGGCTCTCTGGTGGCACCATCGCCATGGGCTTTGCGGGCAATCCTAAAGAACCCGCTGGTGTGCGTGGTGGACCGATGTTTGAATTTCTCTTTGGCTTGGATACCCAACTCAAACAGGAGAAGCGGCGGCAAAACTTTAAACTGGCCTTCTTTACACCAATGCCTGAACCTGGAAAACGTCTTGGCCCTAAAGCGGTGAAAGGGCTCTTGGCGGCGATGAAAAAGAGAAAGATCGAAACCTTTCTTGACGCTAAAATTGCGGGCTTCGATGCAGGTGGTGTGAATACCAATAAAGGGCGTATCGATTCTGACCTCACCCTTTTTCTGCCTGGTATGGTGGGCTCACCATGGTTTAAAAATACCGGTCTTCCGCTCTCGGCTGGTGGCTTTATCCGAGGCGATGCAAAATGCCGTGTCCCTGAACATCATGCGGTTTATGTTGCAGGCGATGCCGGGAGCTTCCCTGGCCCTGACTGGAAGGCCAAACAGGCCCATATGGCAGAAATTCAAGCCTATACTGCTGCAACAAATCTCTATAGTGAGTTAAAAGGCCAGGAACCCTTAAAAACATTCCGAACCGAACTGGTCTGTATCGTCGATACGTTGAACTCCGGTATTCTGATCTCTCGTTTTCCAAGGTTTAGTTTGATTCTTCCACCAAACCCTCTGATGCACTGGGTGAAACAGAAGATCGAACAGAAAATTATGGCGCCGCTTCGCTAAGTGAAAAATGGAAACAGCCAGAAAAACGCTGGCTGTTTTTTTAAGATAGTTGGGGAATCCGCCATATTGCTGTGGCTTGTTTGGCCATCCATTCTTGATGGACATCAATTTGATCCGGTGTCCATTCGCTGTACTCTCTTGCCACACGTTGAGCCAGCGCATATCTACTCTTTTGCAACAGATGTTGCTTTTCAGACCACGCAGCATTCCCCATACGTCGATTCTCTTTTGTTTCTAATAGCACCATATTGCCTAAGTGATCTGTCCTATCTTTTCTATGCACAGAGGCGAACGCTTCCCAGCCATCTTGGGGCTTTTTTGGAAAGATATGTTCAAGCGTGAAGCTTTTACTCTCAAGGTTAAGCTCTTGGCCGGTTTGATGTTCTTCCAGTTTGCAGAGTATGTAACGCACAATGCGGATGTCCCCGGATCGATTGGTTCGAATCGATTTACGACGGAATGCCTGTTTAAAAGCCTGATCATCTGGGTAGAGTGCATGCATGTTGAGGATGGCTTTAGCGCTTGAAGTGATCTTTTTACTGGTGATTTTATTGGCTAGCGCGCTATAAATGCGCTCCTGTTCTCCTGTTCGATGGTTGCCTATTAAATTATAACGAAAAGCGATGACCTCACAGGCCCGAAGTAGCTTCTCAAAATCTTCACTGGAAAAACAGTGTTTTGCTGAAAGTAGAAGCGGAATCGGTTGATGCACGCGGAACATCTTGAGTGTCTGAATCCTTTTTTTAGTCTCTGTGGACCAGTCGTTTTCTGTAGCACCTGTCAATCCTAAATAGATATCAATATCCTCTTCCATCTGGCTTAGTATGGTGAAGACGGCTTCACGACGATTGACTCTGCTTCGAATGGTTTTAAATAGCTCAGTTTGTCGTACTGCTGCATGACGGCTATTCCAATGTGTGCGCAAAAAGTGAAGCAAGCTTTCCTCTCCCAAACGCTCAACAATGTTTTCCCAGCGTTTTTCTAGTGTATCCATCTCTTTGGTGTTGTGTTTATCGTTTTTATGGATTACTGAGAACAGATAATTTTTTAAGAGGTCTGTGGTTGAGAGACGTACGCCGCGCGCATTGAGTGTTTCAAAGACCTTGTAGGCATTGAGTTCGTTCGTTACAGTGATGACCGTAAAAAAGAGGCGGTCACTCATCCCTTCAACAATGCGTGCTAAGGCAATGCCTGGATTCTCTTCTTCTTTAATATGCCCCTGAACGCTTTTATCAAACCATTCAAAGGCTTTGCGTAATCGGTGCTCTGATGCGCGAAATCTAACTTTTGGTAAAGGTTCTCTGAGTGGGATAATGTAATGCTGAAAATAGTCGTCGTTATTTCGGTTTAAGGTGAGTTTGGCATGGGAGATCAGTGTGATTGGATCTAAATCGCCAATATAAATTTGACGGATCTTATCCTGGCGGCGTTGATTGTCTTCTGCATCAATCTGTTGCTTTACCAAGCGTTCTAAGTTTTTTAATATCGCCAAGATAATTAAGCTGAGTGTCGTTAAACGCTGTTGGCCATCAATGACATCAAATGCTTTTTCATCTATTGATTGTAAAACGAGATAGCCCATATAGTGCGAGGGTTCCCCACCTTCGCGCAGCGTTTCTAAAATATCCAGCCATAGATCTTCCCAATGATTCTCCTCCCAACTATAATCCCGCTGAAATGGAGGGACCTGATAGGTGAGACCGTTACCCATAAGTCTTCTGAATGTGTCGTTTTGGGTAGCAAAGTTTGATGCAGACATCTTTATTTTCCATTCAGTAATTTAAGTCGAGCTAAATAGGGGAAAAGCATGGGAGAATGAGCGTTCCATGGCATATTGTTTATTATAAAGATAAATTTTTAACCTTGTCATGGGCTTAAATTTGAGAAATCATACTCTGTTTGATAAAATTTTCTCTTCTTTTTTATCAATATTTTGCCTCTTTGGAACACTCTTTTTAAAAAGCGGAAATAAGGAATGGTGGACAATACTCCTGTCTGGGAATCGGGCCTCTCTGAAAAAGATTTTCAACGTCTCAGCCGTTTTATCTATGAGAACCTTGGCATTATGATGCCATCCTCAAAGAAAACCATGCTCTCAGCCAGGCTCCAGAAAAGATTGCGTATCTTAAAAATGGACTCTTTCGCAGAGTATGTGGATTGGGTTCTTGATCCTAAGCGCGCTGGAGAAGAGCTGGTTAATTTTATCGATATTGTAACGACCAATAAGACCGATTTTTTTCGTGAAGCGGATCACTTCTCCTATCTTTCTGAAACCGCCATTCCTGAATTGATCAAAACCACAGGTGCTGGCGTAAAGCGCCGTTTTCTTATCTGGAGTGCTGCCTGCTCTTCTGGAGAAGAGCCCTATACCATGGCGATTGTGCTTAAAGAGTATGAAGCCAAACATGGCCGTTTTGACAGTCAGATTTTAGCCACAGACCTCTCCACCCGTGTTCTACAGAAAGGCAAGTTGGGGGTTTATGCTCAGGATAAGGTTGCTGTGGTACCGATGGAGTATAAAAAGAAATATATGTTGCGCAGCAAAGACCGCTCCAAGGGCCTTGTCCGTATGAGTAAGACGTTGCGTCAGATGATCCGTTTTCAGCGGCTTAACTTTATGGATAACGACTACGGCTTGCGTGAGAAGATGGATATTATCTTCTGCCGTAATGCGATTATCTATTTTGACCGACCCACCACTGAGGCGATTATCAATAAATTCTGTCGCTATCTTCAACCTGGTGGCTACCTCTTTATCGGCCACTCCGAAACCCTCAACGACCTCAACACACCCTTGGTTCAGGTGGCGCCAACAATCTACCGTTTTCAGTGATAACGGGGGATTGCTCGCTTATTGGGCAGTGTGGTCTAAAAAATATTCATTTTTAATAGAAATTTCACAACCTCTTTGTGTGTGATGTATCTAATTATAATAGCTAGCATATTTCTTGTCATAATGACTTGTGGCAACGGCTTGAATGGCTAGTTTTTGGGCCTTTGTTTTTTTTATAAAAATTTTCTTGGTTGCATACTGGCGCTTTATGATTAGAATCTCCTAATAGTCTGATCTTCTGATTTTCTAATGAAGGTCAACATTTCACTCGTTTAAGGAGATTTAGAAATGTCATCTGTTGCTCAAAAAGTTGAAGCAGATCATAGTGAACAAGCCCAAAACGATGAATCCTCACTCAATATTATCATCGGTGAGTATGGCTATGACATCTGCGAACAAGAGAGCCTGATTCCTGTGATTGAGGGCATTAGTAACTGGGATGTCGCCTGTGAAGTGCATGAAATGCTCTCAGGTGAACGGGAAGAGGCCGAAGCATAGAAGTCATCGTGCCCCTGAAAAAGTGAGGGGCTTGTATTTGAGATAGGATACAGATCAAAATCTTTTTATAATAAAAAAACACAACGACTTTTTCAGTCTCCACTTAAAGACTGCTTTAAATTATGAAAACTTTAAAATGCCAGCTTGAGGCGTACCAGATTTTTTTGGTGCGTCTTTAAGTTGGCTTTCCTTCTTTTAGAGGGATGATCTTTTTGCACGTCTTTGGTTAAATTTTCTCTTCCCAGAGGCTTTATCAGGGCGATCTATGAAAGAGACAGAGCGGTATGTCCTTGCTGTGAGTGCGTGTCTTTTAGGGGTAGCCAGTCGCTACGATGGCCAGAGCAAGCCGTCTCCTCAAATGGTATCTCTTCTTTCACACTTTGATCTGCTTCCCTGTTGTCCAGAGTGGGAGAGTGGACTCCCTGTTCCGCGTGAACCGATGAATCTGGTGGGGAGGGGGGATAGAATGCGGCTTGTAAGTGTTTATAGCCATCAGGATTATACGGAAACCCTTCAGCGTTGGAGTCAGAAACAGCTAAAGTTGATTCAAATGCTGGGTATATCAGGTTTTGTGATGAAAAGCCGTTCGCCCTCCTGTGGTCAGCGGGTAAAACGTTATCATAAAAATAGTTTTGAGGCGTTTACCTGGGATGGTGTGGGACTCTTTGTCTTGACACTCAAAAAAAAATGGCCTGACCTACCGATCATTGATGAAGAGCAACTCCTCCTTGAAGAGCGCAGAGTCGCTTTTAAAAAAGAGGTGGCTCTGTTTGCTGAAAGGGCTATAATAGAAAGAGGCTGTTATAATTAACAAAAAAGATTATTTAAATGGGTGAACAATGCGTCTCTCTCTAAAGTCAGTCTCTTTGCTATTTTCTTTTCTGCTCTT
The DNA here is from genome assembly GCA_052043475.1 of Magnetococcales bacterium HHB-1. Classification (GTDB taxonomy): domain Bacteria; phylum Pseudomonadota; class Magnetococcia; order Magnetococcales; family JBQGBW01; genus JBQGBW01. Next base: position 5,203 of record JBQGBW010000023.1, on the reverse strand, counting down.
AACGGTTTTCTCAGCGCACGCTTTTGCGGAAAACCTGATCACACCACCTGAAACGGAGGGGGAGCCTGTGGCTGTGGCTACCATTCCAGGGGATGCGGAGGGGCGTGGGGAGAGCGTAATTCAACTTTTTGAGAATCGTGATGGCACAAAGATTCGTGTGCTCAAGGTGAATGGCTTTATCTATCGTGTTGAGGTTACACCGCCTAAAGGCCCCACCTATCTGCTCATTGATGGGGATGGCGATGGCCGCTTTGAACGGCAACTCTCCGGTTATGATCAGAGGCTGGCCATTCCGCACTGGGTTCTGTTTCGCTTTTAAACTTAATAAGCGGGTAGGGTGGTGAGACGGTTATCGGTGAGGGCTTTGCCTATGGTAAAGTGGTAGATGGTCTGAAAACGTTCGCTCTTCAACCCGAGAAGTTCATGGAATAGATCATCATAGAAGCAGCCTATCCCTGTGCCATTGAGTCCCATACTTTCTGCAAGAAGATAGAACTGCTGTCCCAGCATGCCCGCCTCCCAGTGGAGACGGCGATAATCCCAGGGCTTTGTCGAAATATTATCAAAGTCGGCTAAAAATCCTGCGGCAAAAACACCACGGCCCGCAATCTCCTGTTGACAACTGAGAAAGTGGGCTTCATTGCTAAAGTCTCCCGCCTTAAGAAGATAGAGGTTGGGATAATCCTGTTCTGGATGCCAGAGAAGTTGATCATCCATCTCCTGTTCTAAAAACTCTTTTGATATGGTCGGAAGAATATAGAGACCCGGTGTAAGATCATTGATGCGATGAATGAAAAAGATGGGATGGATGCGAGAACGCCAGGGAATGCTATTCCATGGGGGCATTGATGCGTTATTTAAAGGTGAGAGAAACGCGAAAAACTGTTTTTTAGAGAGCCTGATTTGAGGATCAACATTGACGGCACTTCGCCTTTGTAAAATAATTTTAGCGGCAGGTTTTTCTGTGAGATGTTCGGTATGGCCTGGGGAGGGCTGTTCTGGAGTGATTAAATGCTCCTGGGTGGGTGGCTTTTCTGTTGCTGTTTCGGCATACTCTACAACCGGCCAACGTCTGAGTTCTTGGGTGGTGGTGGGCGCACATGTGCCTAGAAGAGGCGCGCTTTTTATGTTTTTCAGAAGGTTTTCTAATTTATTCTCTTTTTCTTGATACGCTTTACCAATCCATAAAATGGGGCCGGGATATTCTCTCTCCCAGTTTTTATTCTCTGTAAGTCCTAAGCTTTGCTCTAATTCTTTATCTCCAGGCGTGGGGAGGAGTGTTGCAGACCAACCTTGGGTTGCGGCCGCATAACTGATGGCGGCTAATGCATGGCCAAAATTAAGATGGCAGTAGCGAAAGGAGCGTTCCCCATATTTCCAGGTCTCTCTTTGGTGTATGGTGGTCAGTGCAAGAAAAAAGCCTGAAGGGTGATCATTTTTGGCTTCGATATCCTCAAAGGGGCGGCGAAGATGAAGGGCGTGGTGTTTTGCGGTATAGTGATAAACGCCTGAAGGGGTATCCTCTATTTTTGGTAGGATAATATAGCTTTCGGTGGGATGAAGATTACCACTGCTGGGATTGCAGCGCAGAGACCAGCGCTCGCCCATATAGGATTTCCATGCGGAGATGGCAAGGGAGAGTTGAAAGAAGGTGGAGAGATGTTCAAGCGTTAAGGGCGATGGTGCCTGTTGATTGGTTTGGTGCAGAGCTTTAAAAGAGATCTCTGGTAAGGGGGTAGGGTAGGGGAGTTTCTGTTTGAAAGGGGTATCATAGACCCGGAAAGGATCGGGTTGATTTTCCCAGTCGAGATAACCAGGGCCTTTGGCGTAGCGTTGAGGATGGTGTTTGGTCTGTTGATGATAATCAAGAATTGTCTTCATGTTTTTAACTTGCGTCCATGACGATGATATTGATCTAGATTCTATCTTGATTAAGTATATACTTTTTCTAGCCAAATGGCACGATTTGAGACGACGCTTTGCGTTCTGTTTTCCATATTAAGCCTTAACTTCAAGAAACGTTCTTTTATATCTTGATATAAAAGAACGTTTTTCAGCTCATTTGAAAACGCGATGTTATTAGAGAGAAGATAGAATAGTCTGTTTTATGAAGAGAATTGTAAAAAGGTAATAGATTTTTTTCAATATCATTGATATAATTACACCTTATTTTTTTATGACTTAAACAGAGGTGGAACGTGACTTCAACAATAAGATTTTATTTGCATGATCAGAAAATCTCTCGGGAAAATGGGGCGTCACGTCCGTTTACACGTAATGATCGATATATCTTGCAGAATATAAATGATGAATATAGAACACGAATCTTAAGTAAGGATTCATCATCTTTTTTGCAGTTGGGAGAAAAATTATATCAATGGCTTGATGGCGATGAACACTGGTTGGCTGCATTTAAAGCACAATGGAACTCTAGTGTGACAGATAATGTCTGGATATTTATATTCTCTGTACCTTTGAAACCTGAAGAGTTTTCTTCTCTTTTTATAGATACCCCCTGGGAGCTTCTGGCCAACGAACAAGGCTTTCTTGCTCATAACTTTGAGGCTCTTTTTTGTCCTGTGCGTCGTTTGGGAGATACGCTCTCTTCTGTTTTGCCACGTTATTCTGAACTATCTCTCATGATGATGACGGCTGCGCCATGGGTACAGAATATACCTCAGATTAATTTTGAGGAAGAAGAGCGCAAGATTCTGACAGCAACTGAATCACTCCCTTTTAAGGTCATGGCAGAAGAGAGTGGAAATTTGATCTGTTTAGCAGAAAGAGTCGTGCAGGAAGAGCGTGCGATCGATATTTTGCATATTTCCTGTCATGGAGATCAAGAGAAGGATGTTGGTACGGCTTATCTATGGTTAGAAGATGAGTGGGATCAAGTTGAAAAAGTAACTGCAAAGAAACTCCTCGATGCGTTGGGGAAGAAAAATATTCCTCCTTTGATTTTTATATCTTCGTGCCATAGCGCAAAGAACCATCATTTTGCCATATCGTTTGCTCATCAGTTGGTTCAAGAAGGCGCGATCAATGTGGTGGGGTGGGCAGATGTTGTTGAGGAGTATAGTGCAACAGATTTTGCTTCTGTTTTTTATAAATGTTTAGGTGAATATGTTCCAATAGAACAGGCCATGGCTAGGGCCAGACAGAAACTTATGCGTTCTGTTGAAGAGGGGGGATCTTTTTTTCCTAAGCAGATTGATTGGCATTTGGCGCGTCTATATCTTGGGCCACGGGGAGGAGGACAACTCTGCAGTCAGGAGGGCATATCCTGTGATGAAGGAAAGAGAACCCAATTACAAAATGCCAATATTGTGCATGATGGTGGAGATCGATTCACTTTTTATTCGTTTGTTGGCCGTCGTCAGACATTAAAGCAAATATTGAAAATTTTTAGAGGCATGCATCTGAACATACCAGGTATTTTAATTCATGGCCTGGGGAAGTTGGGTAAATCGAGTTTAGCGGTGCGTGTTGCAGACCGGATGACAACACATCAATCTATTATGATTTCTAGGAGTTATCAGCCTGTTTCTATTTTTGATACACTATCAGGTGTTTTGCTGGATTCTGAGCGTCTTGCATTCAAGAACAGATGGCGTCAACGCATCATTCAGGATGAAACACAATTGCAGGGTGCTCTACAAGAAATCTGTGAGAAAACACGTGTACCACTATTGTTAATTCTTGATAATCTTGAACAAACTTTGGAGACGCCTGATAAAAAGAGACATATTGTGGAGGTTAAAGGTGCTTATAAACAATCTTTATCTTCTATACTCCTAGCTGTTCGGAAGATATCCCATACAAATAATATCCGTCTTCTGTTGACAAGCCGATATCGCTTTAAATTGATGGATTCTGATGGTCATGATCTGGCGAAAGATTTTTTAACAATAGCCTTGTCTCCCATGTCTGGATATGAGCAGAAAGTACAGTTGCAGACCGCGTGCTATTCAGCGCAGCATCCCAGGTCTCACCATAATCGTGAATATCAGAAAATCATTGAATTGGCTTGTGGTATTCCAGGATTTCAAAATCAACTCCTTACCGCTTTCTGGACAGACGAAAAGATGTTTTTTGCTGCGACAGCGCATTTAGATGCCTATTTTAGTCAAGGCATTTTGCCAACAGACGCTTTAGCTGCTTCTTTTTTTCAAGAGATCGCTCTTGAATATCTGTTTTATCTATTAAATTTAGAGCAAACGCAGATTTTGCAGATTTTTACCTTTTTTATGCAACCTGTTCCCCAATCTATTTTAGACATCTGTTTTAAAACATTGGCTATAGAAAATGCTAGATCCGCACTCTCTGGACTGCTCTCTCTCGGTTTGATTTATCACGCTCCTGTGATATGGCAGAAAGGTGAGCATGTGTACGATATCCATCCGTTAATCCGAAAATTTTTTCCTTCTCAGCATTCATCACAGCAATTGGCTTCAGCGGTTGTAGAACCACTTTTTAACCTTTGGCGGGAAGGAGAGCAAGGGGAGATGCCTGTTTCAGAAGTATCTGTTGCGTTGGCGCGATTAACTCTACTTGCTCAGGGTTCAGCATCAATCATGGCTCAGGCTGCTTTTGCTGGTGGCCAGTGGTTATTTAAATCCATGCAAGCACCTGAACAGGCATTGAATCTGGTTGAGCGTGCGATTTTCTGGCTCTATAAACATAAACGTGAGAAGTGTAGCCTCTCTCTTTTGCAATTAGGAGGTGATTTAGCGAAAAAACTTGGTAAATATAAGCTGGAGAGGGCTTTTCTTCGTGAAGGGTTAAAGGGGGGGAGTTCTTTTGAGCAAGCGAAAATTTGGTTAAGTTGGGGGAGTTACCTTGCGCATATGGAAAAGTGGGCTGAGGCAGAAGTATGGTTAAAAAGGGCAAAGATTTTTTTTACCAGATATGATGATAAGAGAATGAAACATGAGAGTCATAATTATTTAGTATGGGTATCCGGTTGATGCAGGCCCTGGTTATATTTAAGATAAATGATCAATTATTTAGGGTGTTGCCATCCATCTGGATCTCCAGCAGCGTAAAGACTATCGTATGTTGGCCAACACTCAGCTTCTGTTGCCAAATTAAGAGCACGTTTAAAAGCTGGGCCACGCCAAAATCGGCGATTAAACCGAAAAGTGTATTCATTCAGGTAGGCTTGAATATGTTTCTCTTGAACACCACCTCTAAATGTACCGTG
>JBQGBW010000022.1:0-51100 GCA_052043475.1 Magnetococcales bacterium HHB-1 | reverse complement strand
TAAAAAGAAGAGCGGCAATTCGTGTCTGCGTGCGCTGTGCCAGAGAGATCGACACTTTTAAACGGTCCGTAATCAATCGACAGTTGGGCAGTTCGGTCAGCGGATCGTGGTTGGTGACAGAGACCGCCCCCCCCTCTTGAGCGTAGATCGTTGTCAAATCCTGGAATATAGAGACATGATAAGCCACACTTCCCTGACTGTTACGTAACGCGGTAACCGCCAGTCGCTCTGGAAAGGCTCGACCTGTTTTATGACGGTTCCACAACTCACCCTGCCACACCTCCTGCCGCTTCATCTGCTCCCACAATTCTTTATAGCGCGCCTTCTCCGGTCTGTTTGCCGCCATCTTATCCATGGTCTGGCCAACAATCTCTTCTGCGGAGAAACCGGTAATCTGACTGAATGCGGAATTTACCATCGTGATGCGCTGCTGGCTATCGGAAACAATCATACCAACGGTTGCATTAGCAAAAAGCTGCCCGACAACCTGGATCTGCGCCTCAACACTCTGAATAGGAGGGGGGAAGTTCTGTACGGTCGCAGGGATATTCCCTTCATCCCGATCCGTCTCGGTCATTTTAGTCCAGACCCCAAAAACACCAGAGATACTGCCTTCATCATTGCGGGTGGGCATATAGGTCCCCTCAAAGACAGAACCACGAATGGTACGAAGGGTGGAGACATTTTGACCAGAGAGCGCCTGGCGAATATCCTGCCGAACGGCGGGAAGATCACCAAAAAGCGTAAAAATTGATTTTCCAATGGATTGATCCGGCAGCAACGACATGGCATCCAGACCTTTCCCGCCTAAAAAGGTGACACAACAGTCAGGATCGAGCGCAAACATCACCACCGGCGCATGGTTGATCACTGTACGAAATCGCTGCTCACTCTCCAACCCCGCCTGCTCACTGTGGCGATAGCGGGTGATATCACGGAAGAAGACAGCCAACCTTAAATTGTCCGACTCACGGAGCAAGGGGTGAATACGTATTTCACAGAACTTCCCCTGCCGCTGATCTTCAAAACGTTCGGAACGGTGATGCATGGTGACATCTTTGAGACGCTCACGGAACCGCTGCGCTGAGGTTGCGGAGAAAAGGTTAAAAATACTATGACTTTCCGCCTGTTTGGTTAAATTAAACCGCCGCAATGCCGATTGGTTGGTATCAAGAATCTGCCCTGCTGAATCAATCAGAAAAATCGCATCCGAAGGCGCATCTAAAATACCCCGTAAAATCAGTGCGCGCTCCTCCATACTGGCGATATGCTGCTCAATATTTTTAGCCATCATATTGATCGCCAGAGAGAAGATACGCAACTCATTACGGTTTTTTCCAGAGAGATAATGCGCAGGCAACACAACCCGCCCTTTTGCCTGTTTTTTTACACGCGCACGATAATCCCCTTCAGCAAGGCGGTGCACAACCAGAAGAAGGCGCTGCAACTCGCGCAGACTACGCCTTGCGGCGGCCACACCAAAAAGGGTTACCACCAAAAAAGCGATCACCGCACCAATCAACAGGCGCCAGGTATCACGCTTATGCTCTGTCTCCAGACGGACCAACGCGCTCTCCAGATTTTGATCCGCCCGTTTTAAGATCTCCTCCACAAGATTCTCAATAATGCGTAGACTGCTCTGCATCTCTAAGCGGCGTTTGATAATTTGATCATTTTGCGCGACTAAAGCAAGAAAATCACTTTCATACTCTTTGAGAAGAACTAAAAAGTTCTCTTTATGTTCTGCGGAAAGTCCCGCAGAATGGATATCCGTGCGCAACCGTTCAATAATCCGCAGCGCCATATAGACGTAGGATTTATTGCCACGCAACAGGTAGTCCTTTTCCCGCCGCCTCAATTCGAGAATATGCACCTCTAAGTTTGGGATAAAGTGACCACGAAAAAGTTGATCGATGCGCTCACCGGCGGCAAGGGCTTTCTGTTTCTGCTCTTTTTCTAAAGCAGCGCGTTCCTGTTTCTTTTTCTGCCAGTTTTTCTTAAAATTACGCCCTTTTTTCTTACTCTTTTCATCCTTTTCCAAAGTTGACGGCGGCAAACTGAAGAGGGTTTGATAAATTTTAAGTTCAGCCGATATTTTTTGCCGCAATTGTTTGTTTCCCGCCATATTTTCAAGCTGTTTGTGAAGGTGACGAAAGAGCGCTTGAATGGTTTGCACCTGTTTAGGCGTGAGCGTTTTTTTCGGCTCTAAGCGGCGCAAGCGTAAAAATTCCAGATAGACTTCTCCTACCTGAAATTTTTGCGCCATATCCTGGAGGCGGTGAATAATGCGACGGAAACGCCCTTGAGAGCCCACCGTGTGGTCCAGCCCTTTTTTCTCCCACGCTTCAACGGTTTTCTGAAAACTGGAGCGGTAGATCGAGATATGAGAGAGCAGTTGTCCCGCCATACGTCGGGACTCCGCACCAATACGGGCAAGTTTCTGGCTTTCAGAGAACGCTTGATCGATATGACGATTGGCTTTCTGGATATATTCAGGACGGCGTTTAAGAAGAAAAAGATTGATGGTCTGTTCCGCTTTAGAGACATGCAGATCAAATTGCAGCGCACGCCGTTTACGCGACTCATAATCTTCCCTTAATGCGCGATAGTCGGCTTCAGAGCTATTTTGGTAAAAAAAATACTGCCCTAAAATAACAATAAATGCCAGAGCGGCCAGGGAAAAATAGAGCGCAATGCGTTTTCCTAAAGAGAGATTTCTAAGGTAAAGACGAATATTGTGAACGATCACGCTGATATCTCCCAGCGTCCAAGAAAAAGGATCAATTAATATTTTAAAGTTGTATTCTAAACCTATGATTTATGGCCATTTTCCCTCCTTTTCAAGTGATCAAAAAAAAGGATACGCATTCAATCGAGCGTTAAAATAGAGAAAAGACCACAAGAAAACACCTCATGTTCTCAATTTAGAATTGCGCTTACCATAGCATGCGTCTACCGAAGTTTTCATGACAGTATGGTAAAATTTTGTCGTCAAGATAGGCTGAGTTTATTAATGAATCATATTATCTTGTTCAAGTACTTTAATCGGTATCCGTTGTTTAATAAAAGAGAACCGATATTTAACGCCATTAAACATCGATTATAACGCATTCTAATATAGGGATATCCCTATTTTATTTAATTAAAGAACATAAAGCAAGATAACGATTGCAGGCAGAAAAACTTACCAAACGCCACACTATCGCTGTTTTGACACCATGAACACAAACAGCCGCAGCATGCGCATAAAGCAGATGCTGCGGCTTAAAACAGATACGATCATAGATCAACAACTTGGTTTCGATACTATTTTTAATAAATTTAAACCTGTTCAATAATTGGCAATACCGTATCTTTTTTCCAAGTTTCATCACACCGCTCAGGGTAGCTTGTACTATAGTGAAGTCCACGACTCTCTTTACGATGGAGCGCTGAACGGATAATCAGAGAGGCCACCACAGCAAGATTACGTAACTCCAAAAGATCCGGTGTAATCCGGCAGTTCCAGTAGTAGTGGTTAATCTCCTGCTGGAGCAACTCCATACGCCGTCTCGCCCGATAGAGACGACGGTCTGACCGCACAATCCCCACATAGTTCCACATAAAGCGACGGATCTCATCCCAGTTATGGGTAATCAGCACCGCCTCTTCACAGCTTTCCGTATCAAAGCTATCCCATAAGGGAAGCGCCACCGGCTTCGGTTTACCCTCTTTCTCGATACACTGCACAATATGCTCTTCGACAGCCTGAGCAAACACAACACACTCTAAAAGACTATTAGAGGCCAGACGGTTGGCACCATGCAGTCCGGTATGGCTGGTCTCACCAATGGCATAGAGATTAAGAATATTGGTCTGACCGCGTAGATCCACATGAATCCCACCACAGGTATAGTGTGCCGCAGGAACCACCGGAAGAGGACTTTTGGTCATATCCATCCCAAAGCTCAAACAGGACTCATAGATGGTTGGAAAATGAGATTGAATAAAATCAGCGCCTTTATGGGTGATATCGAGAAAAACGCAGTCATCTCCTGTGCGTTTCATCTCAAAATCGATGGCGCGCGCCACAATATCACGAGGCGCCAACTCCGCTTTTTCATGATGGTCCTTCATAAAAGCTCGGCCACTCTTCAAACGAAGAATCCCCCCCTCACCACGCACCGCCTCTGAGATCAAAAATGATTTTGCCTCAGGATGATATAGACAGGTGGGATGAAACTGAATAAACTCCATATTGGCCACACGACATCCAGCCCGCGTGGCCATGGCGATACCATCACCGGTGGCGGTATCCGGGTTAGAGGTATAGAGATAAACTTTACCCGCACCGCCTGTGGCCAAAATCACAAAACGCGCCTGAAATGTTTTTACGCGATCCTTTTTAATATCCAGCGCATAACAACCGCGACAGACATCCTCTCTTCCAGGACGATAGCGCCCTGTTTTATAATCTGTAATCAGATCAATGGCCATATGGAAAGGCCGCAGAGTGATGCTGGGGGTATTTTTAACACGCGCTAAAAGCGCGCGCATCACATTCTTTCCTGTCGCATCGGCGGTATGAATCACCCGCCGCTCAGAGTGCCCCCCCTCACGGGTCAGATGAAAAGCATCCCCCTCCCTGGTAAAGTTCACCCCTAAATCAACCAGACGACGAATCGAGCTGGCACCACGTTTAACCACAAACTGTACTGTATCATCGTGACTTAAGTTTGCACCGGCCACCAATGTGTCACGAATATGCTTTGCCTCCTGATCCTCAGGATCAAGAACCGCGGCAATACCGCCTTGCGCATAAAAACTGTTCGACTCTTCCAAGGCATTTTTGGTTAATACAGTAACCTGTCCCTTATCCGCTAACCGCAAGGCGAGATCCAAACCAGCCAGACCACCACCAATAATTAAAAAATCTGAGTGATAAAGTTGCTGCGAAAGGTGTGTCATAACCCTTTTCCTAAGAAGCACCCTCTTTTGCAGACTAAAAGATTATTTTAAATTCTGACTGCTTTTATGACGAGAGCGCGATTTGATATTTCTGGCTTAGCACTGTACGCTTTTGTCTTCTTCGCGAAAAGGTTTCCTTTAGGCTTTTTTCTAAATCGCGCACAGTTAAATTAAACAATAACGCTTATTTTTTTGTCTCTTAACGGGGTTCGATAATCTCTGCACGCCTGGCTGTTCTGTAAAAAAGCTGCTATAGTCCTTAAAGCTTCTTTTTATTTTAAAAGCCGCAAAAAAAACACTAAAATGGTACGATCACAAGAGATAAGGATCAACAAAAAAGCATGGCTTCTATCGCACAAAATTCTAACCCAGATGACCCCATTATCTCCAGAGCCAAGGTTTTCGAGACCGAATGGTTTCAGATTATCGCTAAAAAAGTGCAAGGCTTTCCTGAAGACAAGCCCTTTTATGCTTTAGAAAGCGCTGATTATGTCAATGTTTTAGCGCTCACAAAAGAACAGCAGATCGTCCTGGTGCAGCAGTATCGTCCGATTTTAGAACGCACCACCTTAGAGTTACCCAGCGGTACTGTGGAAAAGGGAGAAGATCCCGAAACCTGCATGCGACGCGAGTTGCGTGAAGAGACCGGCTTTTATGCCGAAGAGATCACCCTCTTAGGCGTGACCGTACCCGATGTCGGACGCCTAGCCAATAAAATATGGTCCTATTTTGCTTATGTTCAAAAAGATCCTCACCCACTACCTCCTCCCAAAGATGAACTGACCGTCACCCCCATTGTCATGGACTTAGAACAGTTCTTCCAAGAAGAGATCAAAAATGGCCGTTTTGAACCTGGACAAGGACTGGCCACACTCTTTCAAGCAGTTATGCAAAAACGTCTCCCTGAATCAGTGGTAAAAAAAATCTTTTTTTAAAAATTAAACACACACCGAAATTTTCATCAAAGTACAAGCGCAGGAAGTCAATATGAACAGAGAACCGATCCCTTGGTTTCTTCCTGAAGTGGGAGAGCCTGAGCAACAGCATGTTGCAGAGGCCATTCGTATCAACTATATCAATGATGGCCCCATCACACGAAAGTTAGAAAAAAGCTTTGCAAACTATTTCCAGGTAAAACACGCCATTGGCGTCACCAGCGGTACAACAGCGATCACACTCTCTTTAATGGGTTTAGGCATCAAACCTGGTGATGAAGTGATTGTGCCCGACTTTACCTTTATTGCAACCGCCAACGCCGTGCGCCTAGCTGGCGCCACACCACGTCTGGTGGATATCGAGCCACACCGTTTTACACTCAGTGTGAAAGCCGCTAAAAAAGCGATCAATAGCAAAACGAAAGCCATTGTCACGGTCGATATTAATGGTCGAGGCTGTGATTATTCAGAGATCAAAGCACTCTGTAAAAAACATAAACTTCATCTGGTGACCGATTCGGCGCAAGCTTTGGGCTCACACTATAAAAATCAGTTTATCGGTACATTTGGTATCACAGGCTGCTTCTCCTTTTCTGCCAATAAAACCGTCAGCTCAGGTCAAGGCGGTTTGATCATCACCGATGATACCCCGCTTTATCATCGGATCAAGGAGTTGAAAGATCAGGGGAGAAGAGAGACAGGAACTGGCGGCGATGATGCCCACCCTGCCTTGGGTTTTAACTTTAAATATACAGGACTGCAAGCGGCTGTTGCACAAGCACAGTTTGAGCGTCTTCCTCAGCGCATCGCAGGCTTCTCCCAAAGAGATCGATGGTATCAGGAGAGGCTAAAACATATCCCTGGATTGGTTCTCCCCCCCTATGATGAACCTGGAGAGGTGCGTCAGTGGAGTGATGTGCTCATTTTAAAGAAACGCGACAAAGTGGTAGAAGCACTCACAGAAGCTAAAATTGGTTGTCGCCCCTTTTTCCGTCCGCTGCATCGCCAGGAACCCTACCACCGTAAAGATAAGCTTTTTCCGAATAGCTGTAAAATTACCGCCCAGGGTTTATGGCTCCCCTCCTCCTTTCACCTTACCCAGGAACAGGTGGAGCGCACAGTAAAGATAATCAGAGATGTTTTAAAATAAATCAGGCCATCTTGTTAAAGTGATCTTTAAAGATCACAAAAAAAGAGAGGTCACCCTCTCTTTTTTTTATGCGCAATCTGTCCCATTAGTTTTGCCAGATATTTTTCCACCAGGGCTCCTGGTTTTCTGGGGGACGTGTAGGATCTAACCCTATTTTTCTATGGATCTTCTGAAGAGACCAGCCCGTTAAACGCGCCAGGTTAGACGCTTCGATCAACTGTCTTGCCCGCAGATCATGACGATAGCGCTCCCCCTCAGCACACTGACTCTGTCCAGTCCAGGGGTGACGCAAAACATAGCGTCCCTGAAAATTACGACGGTCACGGGTCTCATGAAACATCAGATCTTCAGGAAAGGTTTGGGCGTTATAACGCAGATGAAGCCGGGTGACAAAAACATTTTTAGCAGGCCCTGGAGGCATCACACGGCGACGAAAAGGAAAAGGCGGCGCCGTACCATTCTGGCTGGAAGAAGCGTCGAGCCAAAATACCCCTAAAGAGCGCAACTCCTGATTGGAGAGCGGACTGGCGGCACAGGGATCACACCAGTTCATATCCCAGGCATACTCTAAAAATACCGCCCGCCTGCGTTCGTTCTCCAACTGTTTTGCAAACATATCACGATAGAATGTGGCAAAGTCGTTCTTTATGTAGGGTGGAAGTTCCGTTCCGGTGGGAAGTTTTACCGTACGGTAGTTGCGGGTCTCCACACGTCCTGTGCGGGTGAGGATAAAAACAAACAACTCCTGCTCATTTTCAGCATTGATCGTCCCTAAGCGGATCGGAAGCATAAACTTTCGGGATTCATAGGCCACCTGGAGCGGACGCAGAAAGGTGTAGCCTTTTTTATGAAATTTACCTAAGTTGACTTTGGCGACAAAAAAGCGCATATCCTGACGAATATAGCTCCCTAACACAGGACGCGCTTTATCGGGAAGCCGATAGCCCTCCTGTTGTAACCAAGTGGTTAAGCCATCACTCTGCTCGGCTGAGAGAATTAAAATATCATACTCACCGACACTATATTTTGCTTCAATCGTCACCCCTAAGGATTTAGCTGAAGCAGGAGGAGGCGCGACCGCCATTGTCATCTCTTTACGGGCAAGTCCTGCATTATCTCTTAGATAACTCGACCGATCACAGGGGTTGGGATCGTAATATTCAACAAGACGGGGCGCTGTATAGGCATCCAGATGCGCTAAAGTGGCACGGTTACCAATATGGATCTGCTCCCGTGAGATAAATGTGGGCACCGGGATAACCATGGCAAATTCGCTTGGCTCCCCGTGATAGTCGTTCGCCATGGTGAGCACAGTACGTTCTTCATCACGGACGATCACCACCTTAGAAGCTTTATTAAAAAGCGCGGTATCCGCCTTCGCCACATAAAAGCCACAAAACGCCTCAACGGTGGTCGAGATCAGATGAAATAGAATGAGAAAAAGACCTGAAATAAAGTGATGTCGCGCCATCACTCACCCCTTATAATGAACTTATAAAAAAAGCAGCCATCCACACAATGGCCGTTTAAAAGAAAATTAAATGATATCATATCTATCTTAGAAATTAAATAACAGATTTAAATAAAGAACATACAATTTCTGGTTATTAAAACACTTAAAAACAGAGGTTGAAAACGATATTTTAGCTGTCAGTGACCACCCTGCATCTTTAAGCTTCAAGCGGCTTGGTTCGTGATTTATGGGGCTGATTTTCCCTTATGCTTTCTTCACCGGTTTGATATACTCCCCAAACTGATAACGATTCAGAAAGCTTGTTTAAGAGGCTAAAGTCTAAACCATGCGGCTGATGCATCAATAAATGAGACAGGTATTTAAGGCGCCATCTAAAACAGGTGTCAACTCTTAGACAATGATTTTATCGGGTTGAAAAACACCGCCTTAGTTTATAAGGATATGGATGCCTTTTTATATTTTTTTGAGAGGGGTTTCTTGTGAAAAAAAGAGAGCTAATTATTGATGGTATCCGCATTTCGGATGAGAGCGAATGCTATGTGATCGCTGAGATTGGTCATAACCATCAAGGAGATATGGAGCAGGCGAAAAAGCTGTTTCTTACAGCGAAAGAGGCTGGGTGCCATGCAGTTAAACTGCAAAAAAGGGAGAATCGCGTTCTTTATACGAAGGCGATGTTTAATCAGCCCTATGATAACGTCAACAGCTATGGTCACTCTTACGGCGAACACCGTGAAGCATTAGAGTTTGATCGTGATCAATACCTGGAATTGCAGGATTATGCCAGAGAGATCGGGGTCACTTTCTTTGCCACTGCATTCGATGAACCCAGTGCTGATTTTCTGCAAGCGCTGGATATGCCCGCTTTTAAGATCGCCTCCTCAGATATTATCCATACTCCCCTGCTCAAACATATCGCCTCTTTTGGTAAACCGATGATCATTAGCACTGGCGGCGCCACTTCTGAGGATATTAAACGCGCCTATGATACGGTGATGCCGATCAATGATCAGATCGCTTTTCTGCAATGCACCTCAGGCTACCCCGCCAGCTTCGAAGAACTCAATCTGCGCGTCATCGAAACACTGCGTGAAGAATATCCAGATACCGTCATTGGACTCTCAGCCCATGATAATGGCATTGCCATGGCATTGGTTGGTTATGTTTTAGGGGCACGAATTATCGAGAAGCACTACACCCTAAACCGCGCCCTCAAAGGCACTGACCACTGCTTCTCCTTAGAACCCACAGGCATGCGAAAACTGTCGCGTGACCTCAAAAGAGCCGCTTTCTCCTTAGGAAATGGCGTGAAAGAGATCTACACCAGTGAGAAAAAGCCACTTAAAAAGATGCAAAAAAGCATCATGGCAGCACGAGCACTCCCTAAAGGACATCAATTGCGCATGGAGGATGTCACCTTTAAATCGCCAAGCGAAGGTCTCCCCCCTTACCGCATTGATGAACTGATTGGACGCACCTTAGCAACAGACCTCGATGAAGAGGCGTGTATTTTATTCGAGCATTTAAAATAGAGCAAAAGCCAAAAAATCCTATGCGTGAACTCTCCTATATTCCTTACATCGAATTTAAAAAGAGCATTGAAGCGGTCTCTTCAGAGACCCTGCGTGCACAGCTTTTTGCAACTTTGTGCCGGATCAATACCCTCTACATGATCGCAAAAGCAGGCTCCGGCCATATCGGCACCTGCTTTAGTAGCCTGGATATCCTCTCCACGCTTTTTCTGCGTGAACTCAATCTCGATGATGGCGATCGTTTTTTCTCCTCTAAAGGACATGATGCGCCAGCAATCTATAATGTTCTTTTAGGATTGGGACGCCTCCCCTTCGAACAACTCCACCGATTGCGCCGCTTAGATGGCCTGCCAGGCCACCCAGATATTCATACACCGGGCATGGTCACCAATACCGGCTCACTGGGTATGGGAATCTCTAAAGCGAAAGGATTTATTCGCGCCAATCGATTACAGAATCAAAAAGGGCGCGTAATCCTGCTCACAGGAGATGGTGAACTGCAGGAGGGACAACTCTGGGAATCCTTAGGCTCGGCAGTCCATGAGAAGATGGATGAACTGGTTGTGATTGTGGATAATAATCGCATCCAATCCGATACCTGGGTGGAAAAGGTGAGTGATCTCGGTGATCTGGAGGCAAAATTCACCGCGTTCGGTTGGCATGTCACCCGCTGTAATGGCCATAACCCCACCGAATTAGGAGAGGCGCTGGATCATTGCCGTATGGCGACAGAAAAACCCAGCATCATTATTGCAGATACCCAGAAAGGACATGGGGTCTCTTTTATGGTGTGGGGTGAGGCAGAAAAAGAGAAACACCTCTACCCTTATCATAGCGGCGCACCAGATCCAAAAAGTTACGATCGCGCTTTAGAAGAGTTACGCGCAACCTTAGAAAACCTTTGTCAACAAGCAGAGGTCACGGTTCCTACACTTGAAGTCTGGTCGATGCTCCCCCCCCCAAAGGATGAATCAAAGCCCCAGTCGTTAATCGCCGCTTATGCCGATGCACTGCTTATGGCCGCTGAGAATAACGAAAAGCTGGTCGCCCTAGATGCGGATCTGGTTAAGGATTGTGGGCTTCTACCCCTTAGGGAACGTTTTCCTGATCGCTTTATTGAGTGCGGCATCGCAGAGCAGGATATGGTCTCCCAGGCAGGCGGCCTGGCTTTGAGTGGACTCTTACCAGTCGCCCACTCCTTCGCCTGTTTTCTCTCCACCCGCCCCAACGAACAAATCTACAATAACGCCAGCGAACGGACAAAAATTATCTATACCGGCTCATTGGCTGGAGTTTTACCCGCCGGCCCAGGACACTCCCATCAATCGGTACGCGATATCGCCGCCTTAAGCGGCATCCCCGATCTGATTCAACTGGAGCCAAGCTGTGCCGCTGAAGTCGGTCTAGTGTTGGATTATGCGGTGAACAGCCACCCCTTCAGCAGCTATATCCGCCTGGTCTCTATCCCTTGTGAAATTCCCTACACGCTACCGGAAGCCTATCAACTTAAAGAGGGTCAGGGGGCTGTGCTGTTAGATACAGAGCCTGCGGATCTGGTGGTGATCGGTTACGGTCCTGTACTGCTACCACAAGCCTATTATGCTTTGGAGCGATTACAAAAAAAGGGGATACGCTGTAAATTGATCAACCTGCCCTGGCTCAACAGAGTCGATCCCCAATGGTTGGCGAAAGAAGTCAGCGAGGCACGCCAACTCATTACCCTGGATAATCACTATATCGAGGGGGGACAGGGGCAACTGATTGGGGCCGCACTGGTTCAATCTGGATTAAAAAATGTGCGCCATCTTGCTTTAGGGCTTGATGAACTGCCGGTTTGCGGCCTTAATGAAGAGGCTTTGCGGCATCATGGCTTGGATCATAACAGCCTTGAAAAACAGTTTCTCTCTTCGTTATCCTGATTTATCACGCTTAAAATTTTAAGTGTGATAAAACCGGTTTAGCACCTCAAATGACTGAAAAGGTCCAGAAAGTGAAAGTTTTAATTACCGGTGCTGACGGTCAATTAGGCTATGAACTAAAAGCAACCCAACCCTCCCCTATAGACGCTTATTTTTTTACAAAAAAAACATTAGATGTCACCCTGGCAGATCAGGTCGATCAGGTGGTTCGGAGAGTTACCCCTTCAGTGATCATTAATGCGGCCGCCTATACGGCCGTAGACCGTGCCGAATCCGAGCGCGAACAAGCCTTTGCCGTCAATGCCGAAGGCCCTGCTCACCTGATGCGGGCGGCAATAAAATATGATGCACGGCTGATTCACATCTCCACAGACATGGTCTTCGATGGTCAGGCCAGCACCCCGATTTTACCAGAAACAGCCACAGCGCCCCTCAATGTTTATGGTGAGAGCAAAGCTTCTGGAGAAAAAGAGGTGATGCGTTTAAGCCATGGCGAGGCGTTAATTCTTAGAACCAGTTGGGTCTACGCGAACCACGGACATAACTTTGTCAAAACCATTCTGCGCCTTCTTAAAGAGCGAGAACGCATTCATGTTGTCGATGATCAGGTTGGCACACCCACCTGGGCTAAGAGTCTGGCACGTGGGATATGGCATATGTTAAGCACCAAACAAACACTGAAATCAATTCATCATTGGAGCGATGCAGGCGTTGCCAGTTGGTATGATTTTGCTGTTGCCATAAAAGAAGAAGCTTTAACGCTAGGACGCCTAAAACAAGCGGGGGAAGTCTACCCTATTGCAAGCAAGGAATATCCCTTGATTGCTGAGAGACCCGCTTTTGCTGTTATGGATAAAACATCAACCTGGAAAACACTCAACTGGTCCCCTGAACACTGGCGGGTCGCCTTAAGACAGATGTTGAAAAACGGTCGCATCTGATTTTTGTTAAATCCATCATACTGCGCAACCGAACACATAACGGTTAATGAACAGCCCAACAACAGTATCGCGCATCTCATCCATCAGGTCTGAAATGACATTAAGAGACAAGCTTTCAGTTAATAAAAAATAGAACGATTTAAAAGATATTGTTTTTATTTCTCTAGACGTTTATAATAGAGATGTGCGTTAGTCTAAAAAATATAGATAAAAAAGGGTGTGTCACAAAGTGACCTGAAAGGGACTCTTCAAACCTTTGCGTGCATTTGCACGGATTATAGGGAGATTTAGGGATGGCCGTTCAAGGTTTTCCTGGTGGAGTTTCGTTTTTGACACCGCTTTTGAATCGAATGCAGACCACAGATCAGGGGCGTCGTGTTGAAGGGGTTGGACGATCTTCTTCAAACCGCGACACCACTTCATCTGAAGATCTGGTTAAGCTGCTCGATAAAGATAAGGATGGTACACTCTCCACAGATGAAGCAAAAGGGCCACTGAAAAAGGAGTTTTCTCAATTTGACGTGGATGGCGACTCACAACTCAACACAGAGGAGTTAAATCTGGCACTACAGAGCGGTCAGGCGCAGATGGATGGACTCTCAACAGGTGCTTTACAGCGTCTGATTGAAGCACATCAGAGTGGCGTATTAACACAAGCCCCTCGTTCTGTAGATGAACTTTTAGAGCAACTGGATGGTGATTTTGATACCCAGATCAGTGAGTCCGAAGCAAAAGGTTTATTGGCAGATCAGTTTAATCTCGTGGATCGTGATGGCGATGGTTTAATCTCCACAACAGAGCTTAAAGCAGAGTTTCACACTATGCAACGCGGTGCTGAACCACCCCGTGGTGAAGATCTCATGCGAAGCTTAGATGGTGACGGAGATGGGGTATTAAGCGCATCTGAGGCGGTCGGACCGCTTGCGGAACGCTTTGATGTGGTGGATCGTGACGGTGATGGCGTGCTCACGCAAGCCGAGTTGGAACTAGGAAAGCCGACTGAGGAAAATTTAGCGCCGCTTATTCCTTCGGCCTCTGAGATGATGCCAAAAAGAGATGAACCGCGCGGCGGACGCCTCGACTATGATGGCGATGGCATTACCACCAAAGAAAATCAAGGCTTATTGGAGCGTCTTTTAAGTGCGCAAAACGATGAGACGGAAGAGAAGCCTTTAAGTATGGCGGCGCTCACAGCGGGGATTGATGCGTTGAGAGAAGTCCGAGATTCTGAAGAGAAAACGCTCTTACGCGAAAAAGATCAACCGGATTTTCTTCAGCGCTCTAAAAATGGCCCACGCGGCGGGGGTGGTCCTGAAAACGGTGGATTTACCCAGACAATTTAAACCGATTGATTCTTAATCGTGAAATGCGAC
This sequence comes from Magnetococcales bacterium HHB-1, assembly GCA_052043475.1. Taxonomy (GTDB): domain Bacteria; phylum Pseudomonadota; class Magnetococcia; order Magnetococcales; family JBQGBW01; genus JBQGBW01. The sequence continues at coordinate 36,829 of JBQGBW010000022.1, read as the reverse complement.
TTCAAAATCTCTTTTGAAGCCGCATTTTTTTTGAGCACGACCTATTGATACCTTTACGGTTTTAAAGTCAGAGCGTTATAATTACATCTAACCATATAATTTCCATGTGATTACTTCTCTAAAGCGAGACGTTTTATATGTTTAGAAAAACAAGAAGTTTACTGTTCTCTTTGATCTTTATGGTGGGCACAGGAGAGGCTTTGGCGGAGGATTCGCTACCAACCTGTATGACAGATACAAAGGTTGGCACCCACTGCATGCTCTCCATGGATAAAATTCACCCCACACAGTTTGCTGTGGGCGTGGAGGCTGCAACCTGTAAGTTTAATAAAATAAACAGTGAGGTTGAAAAAAAGAGCCCTCTGGAGGCAATAAACGCCTATCTGATAAAAAAAGGTAAGAAGAAGGACCGCCCTAAAAAATATAAGAATGTTGTACCCACGATTATTGCACCAGATGGCAAGTTTTATATTACCGATCGCCACCATCTCTCCTATGCGGTGTGGCTCTATCAAAAAGCGCATAAACTGGATAAGAGTAAAATCCTTTTTATTGCCCGAATCGATGTAAATAAGCACGGTTCTAAGCAAAAAATGCAAAAATTTTGGGCTTCGATGAAAAAGATAAACAAGTTTTGGCCCTACAATGAAAAGGGAGAGCAATTTCCTGGCTGGGATAGTAAAGATGAAAAGGATTGGATTATTCCTGGAGGTTTTCCTGTAAAGATCGCTCAACTGAAAGATGATAGTTTCCGCACCCTTTCCCGTTGGGTTCGGGAGGCGTGTGCCTACCTTAAGGAAGATAAGAAGCAGTGCCACAAGTCATTTGGCAAACCACGGGAAAGTGACTATATGGAGTATCGGTGGGCAAACTATCTTCGCCATCAGTTTGGTAAGGACAAAAATCAGTATCATGGCGAAGCGATGAAGAGGCTCTACCCGAAGGCACGCTACATTGCTCTGGATATCACCGAAGATAAGGCGAAAGGGTTCTGGAAGGATTATTATAAAGATAGTGGGCACAATGATTCATGGAAAGTCTGTGATATGGATATCTATGATCGTTATAATAATAGCTTCTATTGTGAAGAGGTGATCAGGCCATTCAAAAAGGGCGGAAAAAAGAAAAAGAAGTGCGTTAGCATTATCATCCCGGATTGATTCACTTCACCTCTGATTGCTTCCATTGCAGATCTTCAAAAAAGCTGTGCAACATTGATGTGGTGCAGCTTTTTATATCTGATATTTTTAATCGTGATTTATTAAATAAAAAAGCGAGTCCCCGATAAGAGGACTCGCTTTTAATTAGGATAGATGATCTCTATCTTCTACAGGTCTTTGGAGTGCTCGGCCAAGTAGTTGGCAACGCCTTCACCGGTGGCTTCCATACCGGCTTTACCTTTTTGCCAACCTGCGGGGCAGACTTCACCGTGCTCTTCGGTGAACTGTAAAGCGTCGATCATACGGAGCATTTCATCAATATTGCGGCCCAAGGGCAGATCGTTAACCACCTGGTGGCGAACAATGCCTTGTTGATCAATCAAGTAGGAAGCACGCAGAGCAATTGATTTATTAATCAGTACTTTATAGTTACGGCAGGTTTTTTTATCGAGGTCTGCAAGCAGAGGATAGCGGACCTGACCGATACCACCTTGCTCCACGGGGGTGTTTTTCCAGGCTAGGTGGGTAAAGTGGGAGTCCACAGAGACGCCGATCACCTCTACACCACGGCTTTTGAACTCATCTAAGCGATGATCAAAAGCGATAATTTCGGAGGGACAGACAAAGGTGAAGTCGAGGGGGTAGAAGAAGATGACGACATATTTGCCGGCATAGTCCATCAGGGAGAAGTTTTCTTTAAAGCTGTTGTCGCCCATCACAGCGACGCCAGAGATTTCAGGAGCGGGTTGGGTAACAAGAACGCTACTCATGTTAAAATCCTTATACTAAAAGGCAAAAGGTTATCTTAAAATTAAATCAAAGATTACTCTTCGATGCTGACTTCAACGGGATCGCACTCCCAGAGGCCATGCATGGTGCAGTAGGAGAGTGCGGTGAGTTGCATTTTGCCTGCTTTTGTGGGAACCACATTAAAGGTGACCTCAGCCTGACCTTTAGCGCCTTCGCCGCCCAACATGCCTGAGTTAAAGGAGGCTTCAGCGAGTTGGGTGGTCCCATTATAGAGCTGGATGGAGCGGATGAAGTGGTTAGGCTCATCGGGATGGCTGTACTCTTTTCCCATGCGGACATTTACAGCCATTTTTTTGCCAACCTTACCTTCAGAGGCACACTCAATGAAGGGGGAGTGACGATCAATGTAATCTTTTTTAGCTTCTCTATCGACGGTAGAAATATCTACATAACGATTAATGGCGGGCATGGTGTAAGCTCCTTTATATTAATGATCTGTTTTTTTCAGGTTGATGTGGCAAATTTTAAGTTTGGCACTGGCTTGGAATTGTTATCTCTTCGGTGGGTTTAGGTCAAGAAAAAAAAGTATTCTTGCCCAAAAAAGTTGCCAAGAAAATATTTTGCAACTTTTTTAAAAAAAAGCTTGCGTTCCCAAACCGGTTGTCGCTAGAATACGCCTCACTTGATCGGGAGCTTAAATTGGGGCACTTCTCTTAAAGGCTTTAATGTGAACCGATTTTATCCTTAGTTCAAGCATTTCTAAAATTTATTATTCCCTGGAGGGGTTCCCGAGTGGCCAAAGGGAGCAGACTGTAAATCTGCCGGCTCCGCCTTCGGAGGTTCGAATCCTCCCCCCTCCACCAAGCGGGTGTAGTTCAATGGTAGAACGTCAGCCTTCCAAGCTGAACATGGGGGTTCGATTCCCCCCACCCGCTCCATTTTTTAAAGTTATAAAAGCCCACGTAGCTCAGGGGTAGAGCACTTCCTTGGTAAGGAAGAGGTCACCGGTTCAATCCCGGTCGTGGGCTCCATTTTTTTTGACCTCTATCAACTCAATAAATCGGTTACTTAATTCATATTGGTTCCCGTGCTTCAATAACGTCGCGGAGATTGGAAGGATGTCCAAGGAGAAATTTGAGCGTACTAAGCCGCATGTTAATATTGGTACCATCGGTCACGTAGACCATGGGAAAACCACTTTGACCGCAGCGATCACCAAACGCCTTGCAGAGAAAGGCCAAGCTGATTTTATGGCCTATGACAGCATTGATGCTGCACCTGAGGAGCGGGAGCGCGGAATCACCATTGCGACAGCGCATGTGGAGTATGAGACCGACAATCGCCATTACGCTCATGTGGACTGTCCTGGCCACGCGGACTACATCAAGAACATGATCACTGGTGCCGCCCAGATGGATGGCGCAATTCTGGTGGTCTCCGCCGCTGATGGTCCTATGCCTCAGACCCGGGAGCATATCCTGTTGGCACGTCAGGTGGGTGTACCTGCCCTGGTTGTCTACATGAACAAATCGGATCAGGTGGATGATCCAGAGTTGTTGGAACTGGTTGAGTTAGAAATTCGCGAACTGTTAACACAGTATGAGTTTCCTGGTGACGATGTACCGATCATTGTCGGTTCTGCGCTGAAAACTCTTGAGGGTGATGAAGGCGAGCATGGCGCACAATCAATTGATGCGCTGATGGATGCGGTGGATGAATATATTCCTCAGCCTGAGCGTCCCTTAGATGGTGCTTTCCTGATGCCGATTGAGGATGTGTTCACCATCTCCGGTCGGGGTACCGTGGTTACCGGACGTGTGGAACGCGGTATTATTAAGGTGGGTGACACCATTGAGATTGTGGGCTTAGAGAAGACCACCAGCACCACCTGTACTGGTGTGGAGATGTTCCGCAAACTGCTCGATCAAGGTCAAGCGGGGGATAACATCGGTGCACTCTTGCGCGGTGTAAAACGTACTGATGTACGTCGCGGTCAGGTTCTGGCGGCACCAAGCTCAATCACCCCCCATACCAAGTTTACGGCGGAGTGCTATATCCTCACCAAAGAGGAGGGTGGACGTCACACCCCATTCTTCAGCAACTACCGTCCTCAGTTCTACTTCCGCACAACCGATGTTACGGGTACAATTGCGCTGGAAGAGGGCGTTGAGATGGTGATGCCTGGGGATAATGTTACCATCGAAGTCAATTTGATTGCACCGATTGCCATGGAGAAAGGTCTGCGCTTTGCGATTCGTGAAGGTGGTCGGACTGTGGGCGCTGGTGTGGTTGCCGAAATCATCGAATAACGTCACGGTTAAAATTGCATGCGCGATCTTATAAGTTTGGTTTGCGAGGAGTGCAAACGTCGCAACTATACGACCGATAAGAATAAACGTACCAAGCCAGAGAAACTGGTTCTTCGTAAATATTGCCCTTCGTGCAAAAAACATACAGTGCACAAAGAAGGGAAAGTTAAGTAGCCGGTCTTCTCTCTTGATGCAGGATAGTAGCTCAATTGGCAGAGCATCGGTCTCCAAAACCGAGGGCTGGGGGTTCGATTCCCTCCTATCCTGCCATTTATTGGTATTTTTACGCACCTTTCTTAAAGAGACCGTTATTGTTTTACAATAGCGGTCTCCTAGTGTTATGAGCGTGATTGGTCTCTATTGTGTACCATTTTGCGTTCAATTCTCATTGAGAGAATTGGTGTTTTATCCACTCTTTTAGGAAAAATGGCCAACGATGGGAGATTTTGCCCAAATTAAAAAGTACCTTCAGGAAGTTCAGACTGAACTTAAAAAGGTGGTCTGGCCCACGCGAAGGGATACAACAACAACGACTATGGTCGTATTTGGCATGGTTGTGGTGTTTGCCTTGTTTCTCTGGTTGGTGGATACCCTTTTAGGGCTACTGATTCAGGGCATTATCGGTTAGCCGGAGTGGTGAGTTTTTTATGGCCAAGAAATGGTATGTTATTCACGCCTACTCAGGGTTTGAGAAAAAAGTTAAATTGGCGCTTGAAGAGCGTATCCGTTTGACCGGAACCTCTCATCTTTTTGGTGAGATTCTTGTACCTTCTGAAGAGGTTGTCGAGCTGCGTCAGGGTAAGAAAATCACCTCGGAGAGAAAATTTTTTCCAGGCTATGTTCTTGTACGTATGGAGTTGAACGACCAGACATGGCATATGGTGAATGCGGTTCCGAAAGTTTCCGGTTTTCTTGGCGGTGGCGGCAAACCACAACCGCTGCATGAACGTGAGGTGCGTGCGGTCTTAAATCAGGTTGAAGGGGGCACGGAGAAGCCTAAACCAAAAGTGTCATTCTCTGTTGGAGAGGATGTACGCGTGATCGATGGACCTTTTGTTTCATTTAACGGCATTGTCGAAGATGTGGACGAAGATAAAACCCGATTGAAGGTCTCCGTAAGTATTTTTGGTCGGGCCACGCCTGTTGAACTTGATTTTATCCAGGTTGAAAAACTCTAAAAATTGCGGCATACTCCCCTATCTTTGCATCTCTTTAAAATTTTAAACATTAAAGAGAGAGATATGGTATGAGCTATTTTTGGCGTTTAACGGCAAAAATATTTTTTTAAGCGCTTCTTTCAAGAGCCTATCTGCTCTTAGATTTTTATCGCTCTATTTTAAGTGAAAGAACTGGCGATTCGGGTATGCCAGGGAGAAGGAAATGGCAAAAAACATCACGGCCTATATCAAGCTTGCGGTTCCTGCTGGTGCTGCAAAGCCAAGTCCTCCAGTGGGACCGGCTTTGGGTCAGCACGGTTTGAACATCATGGAGTTTTGTAAGGCTTTTAATGCGCGGACGCAAAAGATGGAGCCTGGTACGCCAATACCTGTGGTGATTACAGTATTCCAGGATCGGTCTTTTACTTTCGAAATGAAAACACCCCCTGCAAGCTACTATCTTAAAAAAGCCGCAGGTAAGGATAAAGGCTCTTCCACACCAGGACGTGGCGGATATACCGGAACGGTAACCTGGACACAGGTTGAAGAGATTGCAAACCAGAAAATGGTTGACCTGAACGCCGCAGACATCGAAGGCGCAAAAAAAATTATCGCCGGCTCTGCACGTTCCATGGGGTTTGAAGTTACTGACTAGGAGAGAGAATACAATGGCGCGTCGTAGCAAACGGCAGAAACAGATCGACGACATCTTAAGCGGCGCCGTGCATGGCTCATTTAGTGATGCCTTTGAAGAGCTGTTGAAAGTTCCAGCCGCCAAGTTTGATGAAACCGTTGAAATTGCGGTTGGATTAGGCGTTGATCCCAGACATGCCGATCAAATGGTTCGCGGTTCCGTCTCCCTACCTCATGGTACAGGTAAAAGCGTTCGCGTTTTGGTCTTCGCCCAGGGTGATAAGGTCGCTGAAGCCGAAGAAGCCGGCGCCGATTATGTTGGCGCTGCGGATCTGGTAGAAAAAATTCAGGGCGGATGGTTAGACTTTGATCGTGTGGTCGCTTGCCCGGATATGATGGGTCAGGTGGGCCGCCTGGGTCGAATTTTAGGACCAAGAGGCTTGATGCCTAACCCTAAACTGGGCACGGTCACCTTCGATGTCAAACGTGTTGTCGGTGAGATTAAAGCAGGTCAGGTGGCTTTCCGTGTGGAGAAAAATGGTATTATCCACGCAGGCATTGGTAAGCGCTCCTTCAGTAAAGAGCAGTTGAGCGAAAATGCCGAAGCTCTGATGAAAAAACTGCGAAAAATGAAACCCGCTGCGGTTAAAGGACTCTATGTTCGCCGTGTGGACATCAGTTCTACAATGGGGCCAGGAATCCGCGTAGACGCCAAAGCGGTGTAATCATACCTTATATATCCATGCTCTTTATTGATCATTTTGTTTATAAAGAGCGAGATTTATCTTGATTTTTAGTAAAATTTGTCCAAGACAGCGGGAGGAAGATCCTTTTCCTTAATTTTCCCGCCGAGACTAAAGGGAACTCTGCACGCAGAACTCCTTTTGGTTTGGAGATGGTCCGTTTTTTTTGGACGCTCTATTTAGGAGGCGCGCTTTTGTGAATAGAAGCCAAAAAAGTGAAGCGATCGATGAGGTGAAAGCGCATCTCAAAGGCGCTCAAGTTGCGATTGTGGCGCACTATCGTGGGCTTACGGTGATGGAGATGAACGAACTCCGTAAGCAGATGCGCCAGGAGGATGTCTGGTTTAAGGTGGTCAAGAATACCTTGACACGCCGGGCGATCAAAGGTAGCGAATTTGAACCGATGGGACAGTTTTTAAACGGTCCCACAGGTATTGCTCTCTCCGAAGACCCCGCGGCCCCCGCCCGGGTATTGAGCAAGTATGCCAAAGAGAATGATAAACTGGTTATTCTTGGTGGCGTCCTTGATGGCGATGTGCTGACCACAGAAGATGTGATCAAGCTCTCCAAGCTGCCTTCACGCGAAGAACTGCTGGCCAAATTGATGGGAACCATGCAAGCGCCTGTACAAAATTTTGTGGGAACGCTTGCAGCAATACCTGGTGGTTTCGTTCGTGTACTCGATCAGATCCGCCAACAAAAAGAAGAAGCGGGCGAAGCATAAAATTTTATCTATTCGCTTGGCTTGAATTACTCTATTGACGTGCAGAATTTTATAAAAGGACGACAGACATGGGAATGTCTATAGACGATTTTGTTGATGCCATTGGCAAAATGAAAGTGACCGAACTGGCTGATCTGGTTAAAGCCATGGAAGAGAAGTTTGGTGTTTCAGCCGCAGCCCCCGTAGCCGTTGCTGCAGTCGGTGGCGGTGGTGGCGAAGAGGCCGCCGCTGAGGAGAAAACAGAATTTGATGTGATCCTCGCTGAAGCAGGCGCCAAGAAAATCCATGTGATTAAAGCCGTACGCGCCATCACCGGTCTTGGCCTCAAAGATGCCAAAAACTTAGTCGAGAGCGCACCCGCTCCGGTTAAAGAGGGTGTCTCTAAAGAGGATGCTGAGAAGTTCAAGGAAGAGCTTGAGAAAGTTGGTGCCAAGGTTGAATTAAAATAAGACCTTAAGCATCAAAACCTAGCGCTTTTCAAGAGTCATCTTTAAGGCTTTAGGTGAATAGATTTAAGAAGATACTGGAGAGAGGCGCGCCTTTCTCCAGTTTTCTTTGCTTGAGCTTATTTTTACTGTATTTTATTATCTGATTTAATGAATCGTTCAGTCGAAGCAATTAATGCTTTGACGGCTTCTATAAGAAGTTTGCAAACATTAGCATTCTTTCACCGGTGATGCAGAAGGAGGCCCGATGGCGCTCACTTTTACCGAGAAACAGCGGCTGCGTAAGAATTTCGGCAGAATCCCCCCGATCATTGAAATTCCTAATTTGATTTCGGTTCAAAAGGAGTCCTTTCAACGCTTTCTTGAGCCAGAAGAAGAGAACCCCGAGTTGCGCGGGGAGTTAGGGCTGCATGGTGTTTTTACATCTGTTTTCCCGATTGAAGACTATTCTGGCACAATCAGTTTAGAGTATATCGATTATCAGCTTGGTGAGCCCAAATATGAGAAGGAGGAGTGTCTCCAACGAGGCATGACCTTTTCTGCACCGCTGAAAGTGACCTTCCGCCTGGTAATCTGGGAAGAGAACGAAGAGCTGAATACAAAATCGATCCAAGAGGTTAAGGAGCAGGATGTCTATCTGGGCGAAATGCCCCTGATGACCGATACCGGTACTTTTATTATTAATGGTACCGAGCGTGTGATCGTCAGTCAGATGCACCGCTCTCCCGGCGTCTTTTTTGATCATGACCGGGGTAAAACCCACAGCACAGGAAAGCTGCTCTTCTCAGCAAGGGTGATCCCCTACCGGGGCTCCTGGCTCGACTTTGAATTTGATCCCAAAGATCTTCTCTACACCCGTATCGACCGCCGACGCAAACTGCCGGTAACCACCCTTCTGCGCGCTTTAGGGATGTCAGCCCCTGAGATTCTCAACCGCTTTTATCAGGTAGAGAAATTTCGTAAAGAGGGCCTTCTGTGGGAGAAAGAGCTTCATCCAGAACGTCTGATTGGTAGTCGTCTGAACTACGCCATCGTCGATCCTCATACGGGTGAAGAACTGATTAAGGCCAAACGGAAGATTACCCGGCGCGCTCTGCGCAAGCTCACAGATATGGGCTTGGAGTGGATTCAGATCCCTGCTGAAGATCTGATTGGGCGTTTTATTGCCGATGATCTGTTTGATTTTAGTGGTGAGCAACTGGCCTCGGCTGGCGCTGAGATTACCGAAGAGATGCTGGACCTCTTCGAGGATGTGGGATTAACCTCTGTTGAGACCCTCTATATTGATGGGGTAAATGTTGGCCCCTATCTGCGCAATACACTCAACTTTGATAAGAATATTACCACCGAAGATGCGCTGCTCGATATTCATCGCATGATGCGACCGGGCGAACCCGCAACGGTGGAGGCTGCACACGCACTCTTTAATAATCTCTTTTTTAACTCGGATCGCTATGATCTCTCTTCGGTGGGACGCTTAAAGATGAATAAGCGTCTTGGCGTAGAGTGCGAACTCTCTGAGCGCGTTCTACGTAAAGAGGATATTTTAGGGGTTGTTGAGATCCTCTTAAAGCTGAAAGATGGTCATGAGAAGATTGATGATATCGACCATCTAGGAAATCGTCGTGTGCGCTCTGTTGGCGAACTGCTGAAAAACCAGGTACGTGTTGGTCTGGTACGTATGGAGCGCGCAATCCGTGAGCGGATGTCCTCCATGGACCCAGAGCAACTGATGCCCCACGATATCATGAACTCAAAACCATTCTCAGCGGTGGTAAGAGAATTTTTTGGCTCCAGTCAGCTCTCTCAGTTTATGGATCAAACCAATCCACTCTCTGAGATCACCCATAAAAGAAGGCTCTCCTCATTGGGACCAGGTGGTATGACCCGGGAGAGAGCAGGCTTTGAGGTTCGGGACGTTCACCCAACCCACTATGGTCGAATCTGTCCGATTGAGACCCCTGAGGGGCCGAACATCGGCTTGATTAATAGCCTTTCCACCTATGCAAGAATCAACAGCTTTGGTTTTATCGAAAGCCCCTACCGCCGCGTTGAAGAAGCCCAGGTAACCGATGAAGTGAACTACCTCTCCGCCATTGAGGAGGAGAACTATGTGGTCGCCCAGGCCAATGTGGCTCTGGATGAAGAAGGAACGATCACCGGTGAACTGATTCCCTGTCGCCACAAACTGGAGTTTGCGGTATCCACACCAGAGCGCATCGAGTATATGGATGTTTCGCCAAAACAGATTGTCTCTGTGGCAGCCTCCTTGATTCCCTTCTTAGAAAACGATGACGCCAACCGCGCCCTGATGGGCTCGAACATGCAGCGTCAGGCTGTACCTCTGATTAAAACCGATGCCCCTTTGGTGGGTACGGGAATGGAGTCCGTGGTGGCACGAGACTCTGGTGTAACCATTGTGGTACGCCGTTCAGGTGTTGTTGAGGAGGTGGATGCTTCACGCATTGTGGTGAAGGCTGATCAGGAGCCAGGTTCCACAGAGCCAGGCGTGGATATCTATAACCTGACCAAGTTTTCCCGCTCGAACCAAAACACCTGTATCAACCAGGTTCCTCTGGTAAAAACCAATGAACGGGTTAAGAAAGGGGACATTGTTGCCGATGGACCTTCAACCCAGTGGGGTGAGTTGGCTTTAGGTCGGAATGTACTGGTCGCCTTTATGCCCTGGAATGGATATAACTTTGAGGACTCCATTCTAATTTCTGAGCGCCTGGTGTGGGATGATATCTTTACCTCAATCCATATTGATGAATTTGAGGTGATGGCACGGGATACCAAACTGGGACCGGAGGAGATCACCCGGGATATGCCCAATGTGGGTGAAGATGCCTTAAGTCATCTGGATGAGTCAGGCATTATCTATGTGGGCGCTGAGGTGAAACCTGGGGATATCCTGGTAGGTAAAGTCACCCCTAAAGGGGAGACCCAACTGACACCGGAAGAGAAACTCTTAAGGGCAATCTTTGGTGAAAAAGCCTCCGATGTTCGTGACACCTCCCTACGCCTACCCCCTGGTGTGGTCGGAACAGTGGTGGATGTGAGAGTCTTCTCTCGCCGTGGTTTAGAAAAAGATGATCGGGCGAAAAAGATCGATCAAGAGGAGATTGCGCATCTGCGTAAGGATATGGTCGCAGAAAGGCGCATCATTGAGCAGGATGCCGAAGAGCGCATCAGAAAACTTCTGGTCGGACAGGAGGTGGTCTCTGCACCTGGATTGCAGGGTGGCGATTTTCTCACCGAATCCTATCTTAACCGCGTCTCAATGAACCGCCTCTATGAGATCATGCTCGAAGATGACATGGTCGCAGCACAGATCGAAGGCATCCGTGAGGAGATCCATAAAGCGGGTCAGCGCCTACAAAAACGCTTTGACAGCAAGGTTGAAAAACTGGAACGCGGCGATGATCTCCCCCCTGGCGTTCTTAAGATGGTTAAGGTCTATATTGCGGTTAAGCGTAAACTGCAACCAGGAGATAAGATGGCAGGACGCCATGGGAATAAAGGTGTCATCTCTAAAATTAATCCCATGGAAGATATGCCCCACTTAGAGAATGGCGAACCGGTGGATATTGTATTAAATCCTCTAGGTGTGCCCTCACGTATGAATGTGGGACAGATCTTAGAGACCCATCTGGGTTGGGCAGGTAAAGAACTTGGCCACCAGATTGGTGAACTCTATGAGACCTATCGTCGCCAGAAACCGGAAGAGAAGGATGTGGATATTCTGCGGGATAAACTGCTCGATATCTACGATAGCCCTGATCAAAATGAGGGGGTATCCGCACTGAACGATGATGAAGTGGTGACACTCTCTAAAAATCTGCGCTATGGCGTTCCTGCGGCAACACCGGTCTTTGATGGCGCCGATGAAGAGCGCATTGTGGGTTGGCTAAGAAAAGCAGGTTTACCAGACTCAGGACAGGTACGCTTGATTGATGGCCGCACGGGAGACTACTTTGATCGTCCGGTGACTGTGGGTTACATCTATATCTTAAAACTGCACCATCTGGTGGATGATAAAATCCATGCGCGTTCTATCGGCCCTTACTCCTTAGTCACGCAACAACCTCTGGGTGGTAAGGCACAGTTTGGTGGTCAGCGGTTTGGTGAGATGGAGGTGTGGGCATTAGAGGCTTATGGCGCCGCCTACACGCTGCAAGAGATGCTGACCGTTAAATCCGACGATGTGGCAGGCCGTACTAAAATTTATGAGTCGATTGTCAAAGGAGATGATACCTTTGAAGCAGGCATTCCTGAATCCTTCAATGTGTTGGTGAAAGAGTTACAATCGCTGGCACTGGATGTGGAGTTGCAACGGATCGATTATCGTAATGCTTCCGAAGTCGAAGAGGTGAAGGGATAGATTTCAATCTATCATCGCTCTTTGAGTTAAATTTTCCCAAAAGATCCGACGACCTTTTAAAGTCGGATCTTTTATGAATCGTCATCCTCTTTTCTGATTTAATGGGGAACGTATTGTGGTGCATCAGAATCTATTCAAGCTCTTCTTTCGACCCGTTCTGGGACAAAATTTTGATGGTATTCGTATCTCCATTGCTTCACCGGATAAAATTCGTTCCTGGTCTTTTGGTGAAGTAAAAAAGCCTGAAACAATCAATTATCGTACCTTTAAGCCGGAACGCGACGGTCTTTTCTGTGCAAAAATTTTTGGTCCAGTCAAAGATTATGAGTGTCTTTGTGGTAAATATAAGCGACTGAAGCACCGTGGTGTGGTGTGTGAAAAGTGTGGCGTGGAGGTGATCCAATCGAAGGTGCGCCGTGAGCGGATGGGGCATATTGAACTCGCCTCACCAGTCGCGCACATCTGGTTTCTAAAGTCGCTACCCAGTCGCATTGGTCTACTTCTCGATATGACCTTAAAGGATCTGGAGCGGGTTCTCTACTTTGAGAACTTTGTAGTGATGGATCCAGGCATGACCCCTTTGCGTAAAGGGGAGTTGCTTACAGAGGATCGCTATAATCAACTACTGGATGAGTATGGTGATGAATTCCAGGTAGGGATTGGTGCCGAAGCAATCCGTGATATGCTCTCAGAACTGGATCTGCACAGCGAAATTCAAAACCTACGTGAGGAACTTGAAGAGACCAAATCAGAGGCTCGGCGTAAAAAGGTAATCAAACGTCTGTCAACGCTGGAAGTTCTCATTGAATCAGGCAATCGGCCTGAGTGGATGATTCTAGAGACCGTGCCGGTAATTCCGCCAGAGTTAAGGCCACTGGTGCCTCTGGATGGTGGACGTTTTGCCACTTCTGATCTTAATGATCTCTATCGCCGGGTGATCAATCGTAATAATCGTCTTAAAAGGCTCCACGAACTGCGGGCACCAGATATCATTATCCGCAATGAAAAGCGGATGCTGCAGGAGTCTGTGGATGCACTCTTTGATAATGGCCGCCGTGGTCGTGTGATCACAGGAACCAACCGTAGACCCTTAAAATCGCTCTCAGAGATGCTTAAGGGTAAGCAGGGTCGTTTCCGTCTAAATCTTCTGGGAAAACGGGTAGACTACTCCGGTCGTTCGGTGATTGTGGTGGGACCAGAACTCAAACTGCATGAGTGCGGCCTGCCTAAGAAAATGGCGCTGGAACTGTTCAAACCCTTCATCTATAACCGTTTGGAGGAGCGAGGACACTCCACAACCATTAAAGCGGCCAAACGGATGGTGGAAAAAGAGCGTCCAGAGGTGTGGGATGTCTTAGAAGAGGTGATTCGTGAGCACCCAGTGATGCTGAACCGGGCACCAACCCTGCACCGTTTAGGCATTCAGGCTTTTGAGCCAAAGCTGATTGAAGGTAAGGCAATTCAGTTGCACCCACTGGTCTGTACGGCATTTAACGCAGACTTTGATGGTGACCAGATGGCGGTGCACGTGCCACTCTCGGTAGAAGCACAGATTGAAGCACGCGTACTGATGATGTCTACCAACAATATCCTCTCTCCCGCCAACGGTAAGCCCATTATTGTGCCGACACAGGATATTATTCTAGGACTCTACTATATCACTTCAAAACGGATCGGTGAGGATGGTGAAGGGATGATCTTTGCCTCCCCCTTAGAGGTAAGGCAGGCTTTTGACTCTGGCGCGGTAGGACTGCATGCAGAGATCCAGTGCCGTTTTCGCGGTGAACGGATTAAAACCACCGTAGGACGCATCCTTCTAACTGAGATTTTGCCAGAGAAAGTACCTTTTGAAATGATCAATAAGTTGTTGACCAAAAAAGAGGTCGCAAAACTGATTGATTATGTCTACCGGATCTGTGGCACAAAAACGACGGTTATTTTTGCAGATCGCCTGATGACCACCGGATTTTCTTCGGCGGCGAAAGCGGGCATCTCTTTTGGTAAAGATGATATGATTGTGCCAGCATCCAAAAAGACGCTGGTGGATGCCTCCCAGGAGAAGGTAAAAGAGATTGAGCGGCAATATATTGAAGGTTTGATCACTGAGGGTGAAAAATATAATAAAGTGATCGACATCTGGTCGCACTGCACGGAGCAGGTAGCCGATGAGATGATGGAGAGTATCTCCACAGAAACAATCTCCAGAAAAGATGAGAAAGGTAAAGAGGTCGAGAAGAGCCAGCCCTCCTTTAACTCAATCTTTATGATGGCCAACTCTGGTGCAAGGGGTTCGGCGGCACAGATGCGGCAGTTAGCAGGAATGCGGGGATTGATGGCGAAACCCTCCGGTGAAATTATTGAGGCACCGATTACCGCAAACTTCCGTGAAGGCTTGACCGTTCTTCAATATTTTATCTCCACCCACGGCGCCCGGAAGGGTTTGGCGGATACCGCACTGAAAACCGCAAACTCAGGATACCTCACCCGGCGTCTGGTGGATGTGGCACAGGACTGTATTGTTCGTGAAGATGATTGTGGCACCAATCGCGGCCTAACCATCACCGCCCTTGTTGAAGGCAATGATGTGGTGGAGCAGTTAGGGGATCGCGTCCTAGGAAGAACGCCTCTCACGGATGTGATCGATCCAGCCACCGAAGAGGTGATTGTTAAAGCGGGCGAACTGATTGATGAAGAACTGGCAGAACGGGTGGAAGCTTCCGATGTGGAGTCGATCCGTATTCGCTCCCCCCTAACTTGTGAGACAGTACATGGCGTTTGTGTACGCTGTTATGGTCGTGATCTCGCACGGGGCTCTGCAGTGACTGTGGGAGAAGCGGTGGGTGTGATTGCCGCACAGAGTATCGGTGAGCCTGGAACACAACTGACAATGCGCACATTCCATATCGGAGGGGCTGCATCAAGAAGTGTGGAACAGTCCCATATCGAGACACTCAATGGTGGTGTGGTGCGTTTTCATAACCTGACCACGGTGGGCGATCGCAACAAAAAACTGGTAGTACTCTCTCGTTCAGGTGAAGTTTCGGTCCATGAGGAGCGTGATGATCCTAAGATTGTGGGACGGGAACGGGAGCGTTATCGGGTGCCTTATGGCGCACGCCTGATGATTCCTGATGGCGGTGTCGCGGGTAAAGGGGATATGATCGCGGAGTGGGATCCTTTCTCAACACCAATTATCACAGAGCTTGAGGGGGTCATTAAGTATGGTGACCTCACCGAGGGTGTGACGTTGAGGGAGAGCACCGATGAGACCACCGGTTTGACCTCAAGAGAGGTTGTGGAGTGGAAGAGTCAGGGCGGTCGTGGTGATATGCGTCCACGTCTGACACTGAAAGATCCGATAACCGGAGATACGTTGGTTCTACCCAATGGAGCGGCGGTGCGATACCTGCTTCCTGTGGGCGCAGTGATCACGGTTCATGAGGAAGATCATGTGATGGCGGGGGATATTATTGCTAAAATTCCTCGACAAAGCTCTAAGACGCGTGATATTACAGGTGGTCTACCCCGTGTGGTTGAACTCTTTGAGGCGAGAAAACCGAAAGAGTTTGCCATTATTGCTGAAAATGATGGTGTGGTCTCTTTTGGTAAAGACCTCAAAGGTAAGCGTCGGGTGATCGTCACCCCAGAGGATGGTGAACCGAAGGAGTACTTCCTGCCTAAGGGTAAACAGATGGCGGTGAACGAGGGCGACTATGTGCGCCGTGGTGAGCCTCTGATGGAGGGTTCTCCTGTACCTCAAGAGATTTTAAAAGTTTTAGGCTTAGAAGCGCTCTGTAAATTTATGGTAAATGAGATCCAGGATGTGTATCGTCTTCAAGGTGTGAAGATTAATGATAAGCACATTGAGGTGATTGTGCGCCAGATGCTGCAAAAAGTGATGGTGATCGATCCAGGTGATACCACACTGGTGACCGGAGAGCAGATTGAGAAGCGCTATTTTGAGCAGCAGAACAGCAAAGCGCGTGCAAATGGAAAGAAAGAAGCCATTGCGCACCCTGTGCTTTTAGGAATTACGAAAGCCTCACTCTCAACGCCATCATTTATTTCGGCGGCCTCATTCCAAGAGACCACACGCGTTTTAACCGAAGCGGCGATCTCTGGACGCATTGATCGTTTGACCGGCTTAAAAGAAAATGTTATTGTCGGGCGGCTTATTCCAGCGGGTACGGGTCAGACCCTACAGCGGTTTAAGCAACAGCAAGCCAGTGGTGGCGTCGCTGAAATTGTCGAAAAATAGCGCGATGGCGCTATTTTGGAGCGGTTTTCGGTTAAAAATAGAAGTTTCGGATTTTATTCATTGACAAAAAAAATGTCGAATGTAGAATCCACGGTTTAACTGATTAGAGTATTTGAGAAAAAATGTTTGGGAGCCAAACGCATGCCGACGGTTAATCAATTGGTTCGTTCTGGTCGGAAAGTTCTGAAAAAGAAAAATAATGTTCCGGCCTTGCAGGCGTGCCCTCAAAAACGGGGGGTTTGTACCCGTGTTTATACGACGACACCTAAAAAGCCTAACTCTGCATTGAGAAAGGTCGCACGTGTTCGTCTTGTTAATGGTCATGAAGTAACGGCCTACATTCCTGGTGAGAGTCATAATCTTCAGGAACACGCGGTTGTTTTGATTCGTGGTGGCCGTGTTAAAGATCTTCCTGGTGTGCGTTATCATATCGTTCGGGGTCATCTAGACCTTCAGGGTGTGAAAGATCGCAAGCAGGGTCGTTCCAAGTATGGGGCGAAACGGCCTAAGTAATTTTTGATGAGGAGCGGACGGAGATGTCAAGGCGCCGCCGTGAGCATAAACGGGAGATTATCCCGGATCCTGTTTACGGAGATAAATTAGTTACCAAGTTTATGAACAGCCTGATGCGGGACGGTAAAAAGTCCTTGGCTGAACGGATTTTTTATGGAGCTTTGGATATTATCCACGAGCGCACCAAAGAAGATTCCTTAAAAGTTTTTAAAGAAGCCGTCGATAATGCGCGTCCTCAGATTGAGGTGCGGTCGCGGCGCGTGGGTGGAGCAACCTACCAAGTACCTGTGGAGGTACGTCCTAACCGTCGTCAGGCACTGGCGATTCGTTGGCTGGTTGGGTTTGCGCGTCAGCGCGGCGAGAAAACCATGGTTGAGCGCTTGGCAGCCGAGTTATTGGATGCCGCTCAAGGGCGTGGTGCTACGGTGAAAAAACGGGATGATGTCCACCGTATGGCGGAAGCGAACAAAGTGTTTGCCCACTATCGATGGTAGTAATGACAGGGGAAGAAAGTGGCTAGGGAAATACCACTTGACCGGGTTCGAAATATCGGCATCATGGCCCATATTGATGCTGGGAAGACCACAGTTACCGAACGTATTCTGTATTATACTGGGCGTTCTCACAAGATTGGTGAAGTCCATGATGGTAATGCCACCATGGACTGGATGGAGCAGGAGCAGGAGCGCGGCATTACCATCACGTCTGCAGCAACAACCTGTTTCTGGCGCGACAATCGA
This sequence comes from Magnetococcales bacterium HHB-1, assembly GCA_052043475.1. Taxonomy (GTDB): domain Bacteria; phylum Pseudomonadota; class Magnetococcia; order Magnetococcales; family JBQGBW01; genus JBQGBW01. Next base: position 19,012 of record JBQGBW010000022.1, on the reverse strand, counting down.
ATCAACATTATCGACACGCCAGGGCACGTGGACTTTACGGTCGAAGTGGAGCGCTCACTGCGCGTTCTCGATGGATCGGTTGCGGTCTTCTGTGCTGTTGGTGGTGTTCAGCCGCAGTCAGAGACGGTCTGGCGGCAGGCGGATAAATACAGCGTTCCCCGGTTGGCTTTTGTCAACAAGATGGATCGGATGGGCGCGGACTTTATGCGTGTCGTCGAAATGATGAGAGATCGTCTGGGTGCACGCGCATTTGCCGCACAAATTCCGATTGGCGCTGAAGATGAATTCCAGGGATTGATCGATCTTATCAGTGAGAAGGCTTTTATCTTCGATAATGAGTCGATGGGCGCCAAATTTGAGGTGACCGATATTCCTGAAGATCTCGCTGAAGAGTCCGCGATGGCGCGTGAAGAGCTTTTAGAGGCTGCGCTGGAGATGGATGATGACCTGATGGAGAAGTATCTTGAGGGTGAAGCGGTCTCTGAAGAAGATTTTCGTCGCTGTATTCGTGAAGCCGTCTTAGCAAATGCTTTTGTACCCGTCTTCTGTGGTTCTGCCTTTAAAAATAAAGGGGTTCAACCACTGCTGGATGCGGTGATCGACTACTTCCCCTCGCCTGTGGATATTCCCCCAGTGCAAGGTAATCTGCCCGACTCGGATGATGTGGCAGAGCGTCAATCTTCGGATGATGAGCCCTTCTCAGCGTTGGCCTTTAAGATTATGACCGACCCCTTTGTGGGAACGCTGACCTTCTTCCGCGTCTACTCTGGCGTGATGAAATCGGGATCTTATGTACTGAATGCCACTAAGAATAAAAAAGAGCGTATCGGTCGTATCCTCCTGATGCATGCCAATAAGCGGGAAGATGTAAAAGAGGTTCGTGCAGGAGATATCGCAGCGGCGGTGGGATTGAAAAACACCACCACAGGGGAGACCCTCTGTAGCGCCAGCGATCCAGTGGTCTTAGAACGGATGGAGTTTCCAGAACCGGTCATCTCCATCGCCATTGAGCCCAAAACCAAAGCAGACCAAGAGCGTATGGGTGTGGCTTTAGGGCGCTTGGCTCAAGAAGACCCCTCCTTCCGGGTAGAAACCGATCACGAAACCAATCAAACCATTATCTCAGGCATGGGTGAGTTGCACTTAGAGATTCTGGTTGACCGCATGCTGCGCGAGTTTAAGGTGGAAGCCAGTGTGGGTAAACCCCAGGTGGCTTATCGTGAAACGATCACCAAAACCTATGAATCTGAAGGAAAGTTTGTCCGTCAGAGTGGTGGTCGCGGTCAGTATGGTCACGTATTCTTGCGATTAGAACCGCTAGAGCCCGGTTCCGGGTTTGAATTTCTTGATGAGATTAAAGGTGGTGTGGTTCCACGGGAATATATTCCTGCTGTGGAGAAAGGCATCGTTGAGGCACTACAGACCGGTATTCGTGCGGGCTACCCCGTGGTTGATATTCGGGCGGCGCTCTACTTTGGATCTTATCATGATGTGGACTCTTCAGAGATGGCCTTTAAGGTGGCCGCCTCAATGGCGATCAAGGATGGCTGTAGCCGCGCTGGACCTGTTCTCTTAGAACCGGTGATGGCGGTTGAAGTTGAAGTACCTGAAGAGTACATGGGCGATGTGATCGGTGATCTGAACTCACGTCGCGGTCAGATTCAGGGTATGGAAGCTCTGGGCGTGAATCAAATTGTCAAATCAATGACACCTTTGGCAGGAATGTTCGGTTATGCAACCGATCTTCGTTCGATGACCCAAGGACGCGCCACGTTTACGATGCAGTTTGATCACTATGATCAGGTTCCCGCTGCAATTGCAGATGAGATTATTGCCAAGGCCAATGGCTAAGAGGTTAAGAGATGTCCAAGGAGAAATTTGAGCGCACGAAGCCGCATGTTAATATTGGCACCATTGGTCACGTGGACCATGGTAAGACCACATTAACCGCGGCGATTACCAAGCGCCTTGCAGAGAAAGGCCAAGCTGATTTTATGGCCTATGACAGTATTGATGCCGCCCCTGAAGAGCGGGAGCGCGGCATTACCATCGCCACAGCACACGTGGAGTATGAGACCGATAATCGTCACTATGCCCATGTAGACTGCCCCGGCCATGCGGACTATATTAAAAATATGATCACCGGTGCCGCCCAGATGGATGGTGCGATTCTGGTTGTCTCCGCCGCCGATGGCCCAATGCCTCAGACGCGGGAGCATATCCTGCTGGCGCGTCAGGTGGGTGTGCCTGCACTGGTCGTCTACATGAACAAATCGGATCAAGTGGATGATCCTGAATTGTTAGAACTGGTTGAGTTGGAAATTCGTGAACTGTTAACACAGTATGAGTTTCCTGGTGACGATGTGCCGATCATTGTCGGTTCTGCTCTGAAAACCCTTGAAGGGGATGAAGGAGAGCATGGTGCACAATCAATTGATGCGCTGATGGATGCGGTGGATGAATATATTCCTCAGCCTGAGCGTCCCTTAGACGGTGCTTTCCTGATGCCGATTGAGGATGTATTCACCATCTCTGGTCGGGGTACAGTGGTTACCGGACGTGTGGAACGTGGTATCATTAAAGTAGGTGATACCATCGAGATTGTGGGCTTAGAGAAGACCACCAGCACCACCTGTACCGGTGTGGAGATGTTCCGCAAACTGCTCGATCAAGGTCAAGCTGGAGATAACATTGGCGCACTCTTGCGCGGTGTGAAGCGTACCGATGTGCGTCGTGGTCAGGTTCTAGCCGCGCCAAGCTCAATCACACCACACACCAAGTTTACGGCAGAGTGCTATATCCTCACCAAAGAGGAGGGTGGACGTCACACCCCATTCTTCAGTAACTACCGTCCTCAATTCTACTTCCGCACAACCGATGTCACGGGTACAATTGCGCTGGAAGAAGGTGTTGAAATGGTGATGCCTGGAGATAATGTAACCATCGAAGTGAACCTGATTGCACCGATTGCCATGGAGAAAGGTCTGCGTTTCGCGATTCGCGAAGGGGGTCGGACTGTGGGCGCCGGTGTGGTTGCTGAGATTATCGAATAACCGTTGCTATGGAGTAGGGCCCGGGAATCCGGACTTAGGTAAGACGGGATGGAAAATCAGAAGATACGAATCCGATTGAAAGCGTTCGACCACCGGATTCTGGATCAATCAACAACAGAGATTGTTCAAACAGCTCGCAGGACAGGGGCTGAGATTCGGGGGCCAATTCCTCTGCCGACAAAAATTAATCGGTATACGGTGCTTCGTTCTCCCCATGTAGACAAAAAGTCGCGGGAACAGTTCGAAATTCGAACCCATAAGCGGTTGGTGGATATTGTTAATCCCACCCCGCAGACAGTCGATGCGTTGATGAAGCTCGATCTGGCGGCCGGTGTGAACGTAGAAATCAAGCTTTGATCCGTGTTTTTTTGACGCAGTGTCAGAGTGGTGTCGTTTTTATATAAGGGTGAAGCGCTCTCTCCTTTCAGGGCAGAGAGCTTCTCTTTATTTTTTATGGTAAATGATTGTATCATCTTATTTGATTTAATATTTTTTTAAATTAAGTTCTGGCGTTTCTGTTCAGAAAGTGTTACAAGTAGTTTCCTAATTTTCTTTTATGCATTTTTTATGCAAGAAGGCTTTAAAAATAAAAAAAGTTGATCCTTGTGTATGGAGCGGAAAGCCTATATTTTATGATTTCTTTCCCGCTGGTAGGAGTGCATAAGGCATCTTCTTTGTTAAAAATTTTTCAGCGAAATCTAAAAGGAAGTTTTAATTTTCGCTGAGGAGTTATAAGCCTAAAGATTTCGATCTATCTGGCTTTTTAAGAATTTGGAATAGGGTTTTAGTGAAATGCGTTCAGGATTGATCGGACGAAAGCTGGGAATGACACAGCTTTTTCAGGAGGACGGCGACTGTTGGCCTGTCACAGTGATTCAGCTGGGCCCCTGTTCAGTGGTGGCAAAGAAAACGGAAGGCAAAGACTGCTGCAATGCCATTCAGCTAGGATTTGAAGATGCGAAAGCATCACGGGTGTCGAAGCCACTTCGTGGAGAGTTTGCTAAAGCTGGTGTAGCACCAAAACGTGTCCTGCGTGAGTTTCGGGTGGATAACCTGGAAGATTACAAGGTCGGCCAGGAGCTCACTGCAGAGCAGTTTGAGCAGGGACAGTTTGTCGATGTCATAGGAACATCCATCGGTAAAGGGTTCGCAGGCGTGGTCAAACGCTGGGGATTTCGTGGTGGTCGCGCTTCACATGGTGCGCATAAAATTCACCGATCTCCAGGTTCCATTGGACAGTGTCAAACGCCAGGACGGGTATTTAAGAATAAAAAGATGCCTGGCCGTATGGGCGGTGACCGGGTGACCGCACAAAATCTGCGTGTCGCCATGGTGGATGCAGAGAAGCATCTTCTGGTGGTAAAAGGAACTGTTCCTGGTCCTAAGGGTGGAATGGTGATGGTTCAGGATGCCAAGAAGAAGGTTAGCCAAGGGAAGAAGGCCAAAGGATGATGGAGGTCGAAGTTCGGAACGCTGGCAATGAGACGGTAGGCAGCGTTCAACTTAAAGAAGCCGTTTTTGGTCGTCGTGTGCGGCCAGATATTCTTGCTCAAGCGGTGCGCTATCAGATGGCGAAACGTCGTTCTGGCACTGCATCAACAAAAACACGTTCCGATGTGGCGGGTGGAAATCGCAAGCCTTACCGTCAGAAAGGAACCGGTAATGCGCGTCAGGGTACAATCCGTGCGCCTCAGTTTCGTGGTGGTGGTGTTGTTTTTGGTCCCCATCCACGGGATTTCTCAATTAAAATGCCTAAAAAGCTGCGTCGTCTGGCTCTGTTGAATGCGCTCTCTTCAAAAGCGCAGGAAGGCGCTCTGGTGGTGGTTCGAAATTTTGGTTTGGATCGAATCAAAACCAAGGATATGGTTGCCCGGCTAAAAAATCTGGAAGTGAAAGGCAGTGCATTAATTCTTACAACAAAGAGTGATGCCACGCTTCTCCTCTCTGTCAGAAATATTCCTGGTGTCGATGTTCTCCACACAGATGGACTCAATGTTTACGATATTCTCTGGCATGAAACGCTGATTGTCACAGAGGCCGCGTTGAAGCATCTGGAGGAGAAATACGCATGAGTGATCCATATACACTGTATCAGGTTTTGATGGCCCCCCATGTAACAGAAAAAGCCACGCTCTGCTTAGAAAGAAGTAATCAGGTGGCTTTTAAAGTGGCACCATGGGCGAACAAAGTTCAGATTAAGATGGCGGTCGAAAAGCTTTTTAAGGTTGATGTGGTCTCAGTGAAGACCTATAACGTCAAAGGGAAAAAGAAACGCTTCGGTCAAATCCAAGGACAGCGTAAAGATTGGAAAAAAGCACTGGTTCGTCTTAAAGAAGAGCAGAGTGTGGACTTTTTTCCTGAAGGCTGATCTATAAGGTTGGATTGAAAGCACGGAAGCGGAGATGAATCGATGGGATTAAAGCATTATAAGCCAACGTCTCCGGGAAAAAGGCATCAAACCTCTGTTGAGTATAGTGCACTTTCCCGCGGTGGACCTGAACGACGTTTGGTTGTAGGACTTCATAAAAGTGGTGGTCGTAACAGCAACGGACGCATGACCGTTCGCCATCGTGGCGGTGGTCATAAGCGGCGTTATCGTATCATTGATTTCAAGCGGAACAAGTTTTTAATACCGGGTACGGTACGTTCCATTGAATACGATCCCAATCGTACTGCATTTATCGCCTTGGTTGTCTATCGTGATGGTGAGAAACGTTATATTCTTGCACCACAACGACTCAAGGTGGGTGATGAGGTGATTGCTGGTAGAGAGGCGCGTTCGGTGGACATTCGTCCTGGGAATGCACTGCCTCTGCGGCATATGCCCATGGGAACGGTTGTTCACAATGTGGAGATGAAGCCAGAGAAGGGTGGACAGATGGCCCGTTCAGCAGGGGCTTACGCCCAACTGATGGGTAAAGAGGGCAAGTATGCCCAACTCAAGCTCCCCTCTGGTGAGATGCGGATGGTTCTTCTGGATTGTATGGCAACGGTTGGCACCGTATCCAACGCGGAGCACAGCAATGTAAAGCTGGGTAAAGCGGGACGGAGACGGTGGCAGGGTTGGCGCCCCACAGTACGGGGTGTGGTCATGAACCCAGTGGATCACCCTCATGGTGGTGGTGAAGGTAAAACCTCCGGGGGTCGGAATCCTGTGACACCTTGGGGTGTTCCTACCAAGGGTAAGAAAACCCGAGACAGGAAGAAAGCTTCTAACCGCCTGATTATGCGGCGTCGGAAGAAGTAAGAGAGAACCGTCTGTTTCTTAATCTTAAGAGATAGACCGTTCAAAGGTTTGTTTGAAGGATAAACAGACGTGGGACGTTCAGTAAAAAAGGGCCCTTTTTTTGATGACTATCTTATGAATAAGGTAGATAAGCTTCGAGAAGAAGGGCGTAAAGATCTGATTAAAACGTGGTCTAGACGGTCCACGGTAATTCCTGAATTCGTTGGCTATACCTTTGGTGTGCATAACGGTCGTAAGTTTGTTCCAGTACATGTGACTGAAAATATGGTCGGTCATAAACTGGGTGAGTTTGCACCAACGCGCCTCTACTATGGTCACGGAGTTGACAGAAAGGCGAGAAAGAAACGCAGGTGAGCATGGACGAGATTACCGAAGCTTATGCCCGAACTCGGAATTTTCGTGTTTCGCCCAAAAAGGCGCGGCTGGTGATCGACCTGATACGGGGTAAGTCTGTTGAGAGCGCGTTAGAAATCCTGGAATTTTCCAAAAAGCGCGTCGCGATAGTGATTAAAGAGACTCTTAAATCAGCTATTGCGAATGCGGAGAATAATTTTGGTATGGATGTAGACACGCTGGTTGTATCTCAGGCTTATGTGGATCAGGGACCGGTGATCAAGCGGTTTCGTCCCCGGGCACGGGGTCGTGCCTGTCGGATACTAAAACGGTCGTCGCATATTACGATTGCCGTTCAGGCAGACAACGGTTAGGGGCCGAAAGAGGACGAATTATGGGGCAAAAGGTACATCCGATAGGTTTTCGACTCGGCGTGACCAAAACGTGGGACACACGTTGGTATGCCGATAAAAACTATGCGGATCTTTTGAATGAGGATATTCGTTTGCGAGCATGGCTGAAAAAACGCCTGTCGCATGCGGCGGTATCCAAAATTGTGATCGAACGACCGGCCAAAAAGGCGCGGATTAATATTCACTCTGCTCGACCGGGTATTATTATCGGGAAGAAAGGAGCGGATATTGAGAAATTAAAAGCGGATATTCGTCAGGTTTCCAGTACGGATATTCAAGTAAATATTGTTGAGGTGCGTAAACCTGAAGCCGATGCCCAGCTTGTCGCTGAAAATGTGGCGCAACAGTTGGTGCGACGGGTTGTCTTCAGGCGTGCAATGAAACGTGCGGTGAACGCCGCCATGCGATTGGGTGTCGAAGGCATCCGGATCAACTGTGCGGGCCGTTTAGGCGGCGGTGAAATTGCGCGTACCGAGTGGTACCGTGAAGGACGCGTTCCTCTGCATACATTGCGTGCTGATATTGACTATGGTTTTGCAGAAGCATTGACCACCTATGGTATTATCGGCGTAAAAGTCTGGGTTTATAAGGGCGAGATACGCGAACGGATATAGGTTGAAATTATGCTACTCTCACCCAGAAAAACCAAATATCGTAAAGCCCATAAAGGGCGGATACATGGTCTTGCCTATAGAGGATCAAGCTTGAACTTCGGTCAGTTTGGTCTAAAGGCTACTTCTCCTGGTCGCGTGACTGCTCGTCAAATCGAGGCCGCGCGGCGCGCAATGACCCGTCATATCCGTCGTGGTGGACGCGTCTGGATTCGTGTGTTTCCCAATGTACCTGTCTCTCAGAAACCTGCAGAAGTTCGGCAGGGTAAGGGTAAAGGTAATATTGAATATTGGGCCGCACGTGTAAAACCAGGTCGTATTCTCTACGAAATGGAAGGGGTCACAGAAGAGCTAGCACGAGAAGCGATGCGTCGTGCCGGTAGAAAACTACCGATTGCGACCAAGTTTGTTGTGCGGGGAGAGGTCGAATGAAGGCTGCGGAATTACGTGCTCTTCCGGTTTCTGAGCTGGACGGGCGTCTTAAAGATCTCTATAAAGAGAATTTTAATCTGCGCTTTCAACTGGCGACATCGCAGCTTGAAAATACAGCTCGGGTTCGTCAGGTGAAGAAAGAGATTGCCCGGGTCAAGACAATTATGACAGAAAAACGCGCCAATGGAGAGGAAGGATAATCATGGCTCGGCGAATTCTGCAAGGTGTTGTCGTGTCCGATAAAATGGACAAGACCGTAGTGGTTAAGGTGGAACGTCGGGTTCGTCATCCTTTATATGGAAAGATTATCCGACGCTCTAAGAAATATAAGGCGCATGACGAAGAGAACGCCTTTAAAATCGGCGATTTTGTACAGATGGAGGAGAGCCGTCCCATTAGCCGGCATAAGCGCTGGAGAGTGATCGGCGCGGCGAGTGGTTCCATCCGAACCTAGGATTAGGTAACATGATTCAGGTAGAGTCCGTTTTGGATGTCGCGGACAATTCTGGTGCCAAGAAAGTTCAATGCATCAAGGTGCTGGGCGGTTCCAAGCGGCGTTATGCTTCGGTGGGCGATATTATTGTCGTTGCTGTTAAAGTTGCGATGCCGAGGGGAAAAGTTAAAAAAGGGGATGTGGTTAGAGCAGTGATTGTGCGAACCAAAAAAGAGGTTCGCCGTCCAGACGGAAGTTATATCCGTTTTGATGGGAATGCTGCGGTTCTGGTGACCAACCAGAAAGAACCCATTGGTACACGTATTTTTGGGCCTGTAACCCGGGAACTGCGTGCACGAAACTTTATGAAAATTATTTCCCTGGCTCCGGAAGTGTTGTAGAGGAGAGTTTTGGATGGCCCAATCAAAACGCCGAGGGGGACAGTTCAAGACTCGGCTTAAAAAAGGCGATACGGTGGTCGTAATCGCTGGTAAGGATCGAGGGAAGACGGGAAATATTCTCCGGGTTCTGCCTAAGAAAAACCGTGTGCTGGTGGAGAAAGTGAACATGGTTCGCAGACACACCAAACCCACACAGGATTCTCAGGGCGGTATTATCTCCAAGGAGAGCCCTATCCATATATCCAACGTGATGATGGTTGATCCCAGCAGTGGGAAGGGAACCCGACTTGGGGTGAAAACCCTGGAAGATGGACGTAAAGTCCGTGTAGCCCGCCGGTCTGGCGAAACCCTGGACGGTTGAGGATAAAGGACGCCAAAGATGGCCAGTCTGAAGGAGTTATATAAAGAGAAGATCGTTCCGTCATTGATCAAGGAGTTTCAATATCGGAACGTGATGCAGGTGCCTAAGCTGGAGAAAATTGTGGTCAATATGGGCATTGGTGAAGCCTCGCAGGATAAAAACCTGCTCAAAGGCGCCCTTGTCGATATGACAGCAATTACCGGTCAGAAGCCTGTGATCTGTAGAGCACGAAAATCGATTGCCGGTTTTCGTCTGCGGAAGGGAATGCCGATTGGTTGCAGTGTCACACTGCGACGGGATCGGATGTATGAGTTTCTTGATCGTCTAATCAACCTGGCTCTGCCGCGTGTGCGAGACTTTCGTGGTGTTTCCACTAAAGCCTTTGATGGCCGCGGAAACTACGCCATGGGGATTAAGGAACAGATTATTTTTCCGGAAATTGATTACGATAAAGTGGATACGGTAAGAGGTCTAAATGTGGTTTTTGTGACCTCCGCACGGACAGACGACGAAGGTCGTGCACTGCTTCGTGGTTTTCGTCTTCCTTTCCGGAAGTAACTGGCTTGAGTTTGGAAGATGGCAAGAAAAGCTCTGATCGTAAAAAATAAGAGGAAACCCAAGTTTTCGGCACGCGCTTATAATCGCTGTCGTCGGTGCAATCGTTCGCGAGGTTACCTGCGAAAATTTGGGCTTTGCCGTATCTGTCTTCGTCAACTGGCGTTGCGTGGAGAGATTCCCGGCGTTATAAAGGCTTCGTGGTAGATCGGTTTCCTCATGGAAGATAAAAAAGAGACGCGGGGAAAGTACCATGATGACTGATCCCATTAGCGATCTGTTGGCCCGTATTCGCAATGCACAGATGGTTGGCAAAGAGACCATGGATGTTCCTGCATCTCGCGCCAAAGTTCGCATCTGCGAAATCCTCAAAGAAGAGGGTTATGTGGAGGGCTATAAAGTCTTCTCCACAGAAAAAGGGCATCGACAGATTCGTTTGACCCTTAAATATCAGGCAAATAATCAGCCTGTGATCGAAAGTATGACGCGCATTTCAAAACCTGGTCGGCGTGAGTATGTGGGGAAAGATGAAATTCCCCGGGTTAATCATGGCTTGGGAATCGCGATTCTTTCCACCAATAAAGGGGTTATCTCCAGTCGGGAAGCCCGTAAGCTCGGTGTTGGTGGCGAAGTCATCTGTACCGTGTTCTAGGGAAGGAAAACCATGTCTAGAATTGGCAAAAAACCGATTCCAATACCTGCAGGCGTGGATGTTGCGGTTAATGGCGGCCATGTTACGGTGAAAGGGAAACTGGGTACACTCGAAAGGGATATTCATCCATTGATCGAGGTCTCGAAAGAGGAGAACCAGATTGTCTGTAAACGTACCAAAAGCCGCGATAAACGGATCGCTGGACTTTGGGGCTTGAGCCGAACACTGATTAAAAATATGGTGTTGGGTGTCTCCGAAGGCTATTCCAAAGAGATGGAAATTATCGGCGTCGGATATCGTGCCCAGGTTAGCGGAAGTAAGCTGACCCTCAGTTTAGGCTTCTCCCATCCCGTTGAGTTCGACATCCCCAAAGGGGTGACCGTCTCGGTGGATCGGAATACGCAGCTTAAAGTGAGTGGTGCAGATAAGGAAGTCATTGGCCAAATTTGTGCCAATATTCGTAGCTATCGTCCTCCCGAGCCCTATAAAGGGAAGGGTGTTCGTTATAAGGACGAAGAAGTTCTACGGAAAGAAGGGAAGAAGAAATAGGGAGGATTCTCGCCATGGCGAAAAATCGGCACGATGCGAGAAAAAAACGCGCACGACGTGTTCGTTACAAGGTCAGTTCGGTGCGTGGATCTCGTTACCGTCTTTCTGTTTTTCGTAGTGCTCGGCATATTTATGCTCAGGTTATCGATGATGATCAAGGCAAAACCATTCTCTCTTCCAGTACGCTGGATAAAGATGTAAAAGCCAATCTCACTGATCTTGAGAAGAGGTCCAGTGGCGGAAACAGAGCTGCGGCCACACTGGTGGGACAAAAAATCGCAGAAAAAGCACTGGCCGCGGATATCAAACAGGTTATTTTTGACCGCGGAGGTTATCTCTTCCATGGAAGAACCCGCGAGCTGGCGGAAGCCGCCCGCGCTGGCGGATTGGAATTTTAAGGTTTAGGTAGAGAATAATGTCAAAATCTCGCCGCTCCGGAGGCGGAAAACAGAACGCCAACTGGCAGCAGGAAGAACTGATTGAGAAGCTCGTTGCAATCAAACGGACTGCAAAAGTGGTTAAGGGTGGTAGCCGATTCAATTTTTCCGCCATTGTGGTTGTTGGCGATGGTAAAGGTCGGGTTGGCTACGGCTTGGGTAAAGCAAAAGAGGTGCCCGAAAGCATTCGTAAGGCGACCGATAAAGCTCGGAAAAATATGGTTAAGATCCCCCTCCGCGAAGGTCGGACACTCTACCATGAAATTTCCACAAAATATAGCGCTGGCCGCGTAATGCTTCGCCCCGCTTCTGAAGGTACAGGAATTATCGCCGGTGGTGCGATGCGGCCTGTCTTTGAGGCGCTGGGTGTCCGTGATGTTCTGGCAAAATCGATTGGTACATCCAATCCGCACAATATGATCAAAGCCACCTTTAAAGCTTTGTCTCATGTGCGTTCGCCAGAGTTTATCGCAGCCAAACGGGGACTTCCTGTAAAGTCGATCCGTGCTTAGATTTGCAAGGATAAATTAAGTCATGGCTACCGTTAAAGTAAAATTGGTTCGCTCAGGAATTGGAAGACCTGAACGACAGAAAAAAACTTTAAAGGCTTTGGGGTTGAAAAAACTCCAACAGACGAAGGAGTATCCTGATAATCCTTCTATCCGCGGAATGATCTTTAAAGTGCAACATCTGATCGAAGTGGTCGAATAGACTGATAAAGAACATCATTGCAGGGTCAATGATCATGAAATTAAACGAATTACCGCAAATTCCCGGTACCAAACAAAAACGTAGACGTTTAGCGCGCGGTATGGGGAGCGGTGTTGGAAAAACAGCTGGACGCGGACAGAAAGGTCAAAAATCCCGTTCTGGTGGTTTCCATAAGGTTGGCTTCGAAGGCGGACAGATGCCCTTACAACGGCGTCTGCCTAAAAGAGGCTTTAAAAACCGCTTTCGGGTGGCCTACGACCTCATTAAAGTGGGCGATCTGGAGAAGTTTTTCGAAGCAGACGCCAAAATCGATATGCAGGCACTGAAAGATGTCGGCATCGTCGGGCGTCGCGTCCAACGGATCAAACTGCTCTCCGATGGCGAACTGAGTAAAGCCGTCACCATTAAGGTGGATAAAGCATCGGCCGCAGCGATCAAAAAGGTTGAAGCGGTCGGGGGTCAGGTTGTCACAAGTGATGACGCTGATGCCAGTAGCGAGGGGTAGATTATGGCCGTTGGGTATGCGCAATCACCTATGGCAGGACTGGATAATCTTGCAAAAATTCCTGAACTGAGAAAACGTATTCTCTTTACATTGGGAATGCTGGTGGTCTATCGTATCGGTGCTCATGTCCCCACACCAGGGATCGATCCCAATGCCTTAGCCGCCTTTTTTGCACAGCAACAAGGCACGCTGCTGGGAATGTTTAATATGTTCTCCGGTGGCGCGCTCTCGCGTCTGACCGTGTTCGCTTTAGGGATTATGCCCTACATCTCCGCCTCGATCATCATGCAGTTGATGACCAGCGTCTTTCCTAAACTGGAGGCGCTAAAAAAAGAGGGGGAGTCGGGCCGACGGAAAATCAGCCAGTATACACGCTACGGAACCATTGTTCTCGCGGTATTTCAAGGATTTGGTATCGCTTACGGTCTTGAATCGATGCGTGCCGGCGGAATGCCTGTGGTGGTGGATCCCGGCTGGAACTTCCGGTTGATGACCGTACTCACGTTAACCTCTGGAACCGCTTTTATCATGTGGGTTGGTGAGCAAATCACCCACAGAGGCATCGGTAACGGCATCTCCCTGATTATCTATGCTGGTATTGTCGCTAACCTCCCCATAGCCCTGGTAAACACACTACAACTGGCGCGTACAGGAGATCTCTCCCCGCTGTTTGTGCTGTTCTTACTGGTGATGTCGGTTGCGGTAACCGCTTTTATTATCTTCATGGAGCGCGCTCAACGGCGCATTCCAATTCAGTATGCAAAGAGACAGGTTGGAAATCGGCGTATGGTGGGGGGTGAAAATACCCATCTGCCCTTAAAGGTGAATACTGCGGGGGTGATTCCGCCAATCTTCGCCAGCTCGATTATCCTCTTTCCTGTCACCATTGCAAACTTTGCCCCTTGGGATTGGCTAAAAACGGCGGCAGCCTATCTCTCTCCCGGACATATCCTCTATATGGTTATGTACGCCCTGGCGATCATCTTTTTCTGCTTCTTCTATACGGCTTTGGTCTTCAACCCTGAAGAGACAGCGGATAATTTGCGGAAATATGGTGGTTTTATTCCAGGAATCCGGCCCGGCAAACGCACCTCTGAGTTTCTTGATCGGATTTTAACCCGATTAACCTTTGTGGGTGCCATCTATGTCGCCGCAGTCTGTCTGTTACCTGAGATCTTGATCGCAAATTATAATGTTCCCTTCTACTTTGGTGGTACATCAATCCTCATTATTGTGGGGGTCACCATGGATACCGCCGCGCAGATTCAATCTTTCCTGATCAGCCGACAGTATGAAGGCTTGGTAAGGAAGACCAAACTTCGCGGTCGAAGAAGGTAGGCGTGTTTTAAGGTCTAAAAAATACTCTGATATGGATCTTGAATGTTTAACACTTTGGGATTTGTAACAGGTTGTTTTTTAGCATCTTAAAAAAAATCAAGATTTTTTATAAATTATCGTATGAGGGCGCTTAAAATTGTGCTAAATTTCAAGCTCTCTTAAATTCATATTTAGATCTCACGGAGTTTTCTAATGAAAGTTCGGGCTTCGGTAAAAAGGATCTGTAAAGATTGTAAGACCATTCGCCGGAAAGGTGTCGTTTGGGTAATCTGTACAAAGAATCCCAAGCATAAACAGCGCCAAGGATAATCGGCGGAAAAGAGAAAGAGACGGAGGAATACGGTGGCTCGACTCGCTGGCGTCAACATACCCGTTAATAAACGTATGGAAATCGCCCTCACCTATATCTATGGTATTGGGCGTCATACCGCGTTGAAAATTCTGCAAGAAGCAGGAATCTCCCCAGATACCCGCGGGCATCAGTTGACTGATGCGGATGTGGCAAAGATTAGGGCCATCATCGATAATAGCTGCACGGTGGAAGGTGACCTTCGTCGCCAGGTGGCTATGAATCTAAAACGGCTGATGGATTTAGGTACCTATCGGGGTATCCGTCATCGTCGTGGCCTGCCCGCCCGGGGACAAAGAACACACACCAATGCGCGTACTCGGAAAGGCCCCCGTAAGCCTATCGCCGGGAAGAAAAAATAATAGATCTTTATTATAGATCTCTTAGGAGGAATTTATGGCGAGAGGCCACGGCTCCCGCGGCAAAAGAAAAGAACGCAAGAATATTGCCAGCGGTATCGCCCATATCAAATCCACATTCAATAATACTTTGGTAACCATCACCGATACTCAGGGTAATGTTATCTCCTGGGGCTCAGCGGGTTCTCAAGGTTTTAAAGGATCACGGAAATCCACCCCCTTTGCCGCTCAAGTCGCCGCTGAAACGGCTGGACGTAAAGCACAGGATCACGGCATGCGTAACTTGGAAGTGCGCTTAAAAGGTCCTGGCTCCGGTCGTGAATCCGCACTGCGTGCACTTGCTGGTATTGGGTTTAATATATCTCAGGTTCAGGACGTAACCCCCATCCCGCATAACGGATGTCGTCCCCCGAAACGGCGCCGTGTCTAGTGCGCTAATAAGGATAATGAGGAGAAAGCAAAGGAAATGGCCCGCTATCTAGGTTCCAAATGTCGGCTGTGCCGGCGGGAAATGGTCAAGCTTTTCCTGAAAGGCGAAAAATGTTACTCCGATAAATGTGCAATTGAACACCGGAACTATCCTCCTGGCCAACATGGACAAAGACGGCGGAAGGTTTCTGATTATGGTGTTCATCTTCGTGAAAAACAGAAGATTAAACGCACCTACGGCCTGCCGGAGAAACAGTTCCGTAACTATTTCAAAAAAGCTGCACAAATGCGCGGAGTTACAGGTGAAAACCTGCTGACTCTGCTGGAGCGTCGATTGGATAATGTGGTTTATCGGATGGGCTTTGCCGCCTCCCGAAATGAAGCCAGACAGATTGTTGTCCACCGACATATCAAGGTCAATGATCGTAAAGTAAATGTCGCTTCCTATCAGGTGAAACCTGGCGATATGGTCTCAATCACCGATAAGGCGAAAGATCACTTACGGATCAAAGGCGCTCTGGAAAATGCATTGAAACGGAGTCTACCCTCATGGGTCGAAGTGGATGCCCAAAAAATGAGTGGCCACTTCCGCAATACGCCTGACCGGAGTGAACTGCCATCCGACTTCAATGAAAACCTGATCGTCGAGTTGTACTCCAAATAGAACGGCCTCGTTTTGGTTGAGGAGAAAACAATGTCGATGCATAGGAACTGGACCGAACTGATTAAACCTCAGACCATTGATCTGGTCGGTGGCGATGATCAACAATATAAAGCTCAACTGATTGCAGAACCTCTAGAACGCGGTTTTGGCACCACGCTGGGTAATGCCCTGCGTCGTGTACTGCTCTCCTCTTTGCAGGGCGCAGCAGTCACCTCCGTTAAGATCGAAAGCGTTCTGCATGAGTTTTCCAGCATACCTGGTGTTCTGGAAGATGTGACCGATATTATCCTTAATATTAAAGGTCTTGCGATCCGTATGGATGGTGAAGGGCCGAAAACAGTCCATCTTAAATCAGAAAAAGAGGGCGAAGTACGTGCGGGCATGATTGAGTGCGGTGCGGATCTCGAAATCTTAAATCCTGAGCACCATATTGCGACACTCAATAAAAGCGGAAAACTCGATATCACCATGGAGGTCACCTCCGGTAAAGGCTATGTCCGGGCCGATCAGGTGACCAGAAAAGATGGCGTGGATATCGGGGAAATTCCCATTGATGCCAGCTATAATCCGGTAAAGCGTGTCGCTTATCGGGTGGAGAACGCGCGCGTTGGCCAACAGACCGACCATGATAAATTAATCATGGATATCGAAACCAACGGTGTGGTCACCCCTGAGGATGCCCTCGCTTTTGCTGCGAAAATTCTGCAAGATCAGCTGAACCCCTTCATCAACTTTGATGATCTGCCGATTGCAGAACCCAAAGAAGAGAAAAAAGAACAGAAATGGAATCCCAACCTCTTCCGTAAGGTCGATGAACTGGAACTCTCTGTTCGCTCCGCCAATTGCCTTAAAAATGACGATATCGTCTATATCGGCGATCTGGTGCAAAAATCAGAATCTGAGATGCTCAAGACGCCAAACTTTGGCCGTAAGTCGCTTAACGAAATTAAAGAGGTTCTCGAAGAGATGAATCTCTCCTTAGGCATTACGCTCGAAAGTTGGCCTCCTGAAAATATCGAGGATCTCTCTAAACAGTTTGAAGAAGAGAACTTCTAACTTGAGGCTGCTTCCATGAGACACCGTAAAAGTGGCCGTCGGCTAAACCGTACCACGCCCCATCGCAAAGCGATGTTCCGAAATATGCTGCATAGTCTCTTTGAGCATGAGCGCATCCGGACAACGCTGCCCAAAGCCAAAGAGCTGCGCAAACTTGCGGATAAAATGGTTACCTTGGGCAAACGTGGCGATCTTCACGCCCGCCGCCGTGCTCTACGTATGCTTCCAGATACAGGAATCGTACATAAACTCTTTACCGATATTGCCGAGCGTAATAAAGACCGCCCTGGTGGATACACCCGCATCCTTAAAACAGGGTATCGCTATGGCGATTGCGCACCAATGTCAATTATTGAGTTGGTTGAAAGAGAAGATTAGATCGTTAATTTTTAAAATGACGACATATTTTTTTTCAAAAAAAGCCCTTGCTTGTTTGTGAGGGCTTTTTTTTGCGTTTAATACGATTATGCCAGCGGCTTTTCTCCGATTAGATACCACAGTTTAAAATCAAAGCGTGTAGTTGTCGCTTGACAACTACACGCTTTTTGATATGATACAGGTTAGAATAAAGATTTATGAGAAGGCATGCGAATAAGGAAATTCGAAAAGCCATTGAGTACGCAATTGAGCGCGGATGGCATTTCAAAGAAGGTCGCGGACACGCCTTTGGAAGGCTTCATTGTCCAACAAATAATCATTGTCGCGGCGGCGTTTACTGTCGTATGTCCGTGTGGTCAACGCCTAGAAATCCGATAACACACGCAAAAAGAATTATCCAAGCTGTTGATGGTTGCTCAAAGGGTAAGAGAAATGAAAACGTTTGAATTCACATTAGTACTAACCATTTCTGATAGCGAATGGGATGCCGATACTTTTGAAGACAAACTGTTTGAATCAGGGTGTGATGATGCTTTGGTTTTTTCTGGGCGTCGCGGCGTATTGGCACTGGAATTTAATCGAAACGCCTTATCCGCTGAACAAGCGATATTATCCGCGCTTGAAAATATCAAAACAGCGTTCCCAACCACGGAGTTATTGGAAATTAAGCCAGATTTGGTCACGCTAAGTGACATCGCAAAACTGCTGGGGCAATCACGGCAAAACATCCGCAAACTAGAAGGCTTTCCTCCCCCAATTATCACCGCCCCCTCCCCGTTATGGCATCTTTATCAAGTGACACAATGGTATGAGAAAAATAAACATCAGGTGTTCGAAAAAACTCTGGTTGCGGTAGCAAAAGCGGCCTGGAGACAAAATGCTGCCTTGGAACAGAAACGCTTGGCATCAATTTAAGATCAATTAAACAAGGATCTAAAATCTTGCGTATGTTTTGCCATTGCGCACCAATAACTATTGATTTAGTTGAAAGAAGAGACAATCCCAGGATATCGCCGCCGCGCACCAACGGTAGACAATATATAAAAAGCATAAGGAGCTTTAAAATGGCCACAACCAGATCGTTCCACACAACCATCCTTGAACGGGCTCGTGAAGAACCGGAATTCCGCCAAGCCATGCTCTTAGAAGCCGTAAACCTCTTTCTCTCTGGAGATATGGACACAGGCCGGGCTCATCTCCGGGACTATGTCAACGCCACAGCCTCTTTCCCAGTTCTGGCATCCAGGCTCGGCAAAAACGAGAAGAGCGTTCACCGCATGCTTGGATCAAAGGGAAACCCAACCTCAAAAAACTTATTCAAACTGCTACAGGTATTGCAGGAACTGGAAGGTATCACCCTGGAAGCAAGAACTGTGTGATGACAAAGCACAATGATCGATAGATCTCGCATTTTCTAAGTTGTCAGAACCAAAATATCTCTGTTATAATCCTCCAATAGGTGATCAAATAACAGACAATAGAGACCATGCCGTGAGTCTTCCGAAAAAAGCCTGTTTGAGCTTGGGCGTGTTTCCTGACCAGTTAACTGTTTGATGTAAAAATCTCGATAACCGGTTCTGGAATTCCGCAGACTCGTTCTGGATTCGTTTTTTGAGGTAAAAAAACAGTGTGAAACGAAGGGAGTTTTACCCCATTATGCAAGAACTGACTCTGTTTTTTCCGCTTTTCCAGCTATTTGAGCGCACTGGTAGCGTAGAAAGCGCTTCACGTTGCTGGCCAGAGCCT